>JBFYKH010000081.1:0-8718 GCA_041306075.1 Candidatus Altarchaeota archaeon | reverse complement strand
AGCTGTCCATCAAGAACAGGACCGAGGAGAAGGAGATAGACGCCGACCTCAACGTGGTCACCTTCGGCCTCATCATACCGTTCTTCTTCATCTACACGGGCCTCAACATGGACGTGACGAGCCTCTCCGGCAACTGGTGGCTGTTGGCCGCCATCACCGCTATAGCGCTGTCCGGAAAGATGTTGGGGGCGTTGGTCATGGGCGCGATTTACAGGATGAGGCTCCGGGAGAGCGTGCTCTACGGCTGGGGGATGAATCCGCGCGGGGCGGTGGAGTTGATAATAGCCACCATCGCCAAGGAGAGCGGGCTCATAGACGACGGCATGTTCACCGCGATTGTGGCGATGGCCGTCATATCCGCCATAGTGTCGCCCATAATGTTCAGGAGGAGCTGCTTCGGCGGCTTATGCCGCATCAAGCCCCCGGATGCCAGGCACAACCACCACGCCTTATAGGAGCCCGAGCCATGCTAGCAGCCTCTCCAGAAGGGTTGCTTCAGGGGCGGCTTTCATTGCCGAAGCCATGCCTGTCAGCGGGTTCGCCGTCGCCTTCACCGTAGTCGTGGTCGGCTGCGTGGTTGTCGGCGGCTCCGTGGTGGAGGGGGCTTGGGCCTCGGTCGTCGTGGTGGTCTCCGGGGCGGCCTCCTCGGGGGTCTCATCCTCCGGGAGGGTCGCGGTCGTCTCCTCTTCGGGGGCCGTCTCCTCGGCGAAGGCGAGGACGCTAAGTTTGAGGTGCTCGTGCGGGTACTGTGTGCCGGTCACCGTTACGACGTATTCGCCGGGTGCGCCGAACGTGAGCCATGCCCGCCCTTCGGCGTCGGATTCGGTCTCTTGTAGGGGGGGTGTGACCGCGGCCTGCCCCTGGTAGACGCCTATCTTTGCCCCCTTCACCGGGCGGCCGGTCGCGTTGTCCCGGAGATGCACGGAGACGTCTTCTCCGGCCGCGGGTTCCTGGGGCAGCACTGACATCCCGAGTATCTTCGGCTTCCTCACCGCCCTGCCGCCGGACGATTCCGGGGGGCAGACGGAGTCGTACGATGAGTAGGTCCTCATCTGTGGCGCCGCCCACGTCGACGGGTCGTATGCGCCGTATGTGAGGCCGATGACGTCGCCTCCCGTCGCGCAGTAGTGCCCCTCCCAGCTGTACGGGTCGCGGTTCCAGCATGTCTCTCCGCCGTCGTACCCGACCGGGACGGTCTGCCATCCGGTTGAGCCGTTCATGACCGTCCAGAGCGCCCATGACTCTTCGCCCCATTCGCATCCTTCGCCGGAGGGGGAGGCGCCCGTGGTTGCGAGCATGCATAGGCTGTGTCCGTAGAGGGGGTGCGGCCCGCCCCATGTGGACGGGAGGGACAGTTTGTTGACGAGGTCGTATCCGCTCGCTCCTTCGGGAAGTTGCAAGCATTCCGTGTGGGTGGTGCCGGCGGGGAAGTCGACTATGACCGCTAGCTTCGCTGCCGATGAGTCGCCTGCCAAAATAGTTATTAACAGTATGATTGCTACAGCCTGTATTTTTGTCATATTTTAACCTTTGATGGATAATATATCCAGGAGAGATTATACACAACGCAAGTATAAAAGCGGGATGAACACCATCAACTGGCTCCTATGGCTCGCCCTCGCGACCGCATACTCCGCATCCACCTACAACCCCGCCTACCAGCTCGCCCTCCTCGCCGCCCTGTCGGCAACCGCCGTACTGAGGAGGGAGCCCCTGAAGGCATACCTGAAGATGGCGGCGCTCGTTTCCGCCCTCCCGGTCGCCGTGAACCTGCTCGCAGTCCACATGGGAGCGACGACGCTCCTGACGGTTCCGAGGAGGATAGAGGTATTCGGAGTCGGAGTGCCGACGCTCCTCTTCGGAGGCCCGATTACGCTGGAGTCCGCGGTGTTCGCCGCGTCCTCCGCCCTCCTCGTCGCGAACATGGTGGTCGCCTTCCAGACGTTCACGAGGAACGTCCCCCCTGAACACCTCCTGAAAGTCACACCAAAGGGGATGGCTGCGCTAGGACTCACTGTCGCAGTCGCACTGCGGTTCATCCCCGACGTCCTCAGGGACCACCGCTCAATCAGGGACGCCCAGGCATCCCGGGGAGTCAGGCTGGAGGAGGGGGAAGCGGCGGAGAGGATACGGGCCAACGCCGCAGTGATAGTCCCCACCGCTATAACGTCGCTCGAGCGCGGCTTCGCGCTCGCCGAATCCATGGCCGCTAGAGGTTACACCGGGTGCCGGAGCGCGTACGGCAGGCAGCGTTGGGGCTGGGTCGAGTCGTGCAAGGCCGCGGCCATCCTCTCCGGGATTGCATTGGCCGCGTATGCGGCGTACGGCGGGCTCCTACACTATTGGCCGTACGAGTCCATGGGGTTGAAGTTCACATTAATCGGCGCGGCGCCGCTTCTGGCCTTGCTCGCGCCGGGGACGGAGGATGGAAGCGGTACTCGTTGAGGGCGTGGACTACAGGTACCCGGACGCCAGGGAGTGCGCGCTCAAAGGCGTGGACTTCAAGGCCGGACACGGCGAATACGTCCTCGTCGAAGGCCCGTCCGGCTCAGGGAAGTCGACACTCTGCCGGCTCCTGAACGGGCTGATACCGCACTTCTGGGGCGGCACGCTGTCCGGGCGGGTGCTCGTCGAAGGGGCGGACACGAGAGGGCGCGGCGTCGCCGAGCTTTCACGGCAGGCCGGCCTCATCTTCCAGGACCCGGAATCGCAAATCATAGCGGCGACCGCCGAGGCGGAAATCGCCTTCGGCCTCGAGAACATGCGCCTGCCGGACGACGAAATCAGGGAGAGGATAGCCTGGGCAGCAGGCAGGCTCGGCGCCGAACGGCTCCTCGGGAGGAGGACCGCCGAGCTTTCCGCCGGCGAGAAGCAGAGGGTCGTCCTCGCTTCGGTGCTCGCCATGAAGCCCGGGATACTGGTCCTGGACGAGCCCTCGTCCCAGCTCGACGGCGAGGGAAGGAGAATGCTCTACGAGGCCGTCGGCTCGCTGAACCGGGACGGGATGACCGTCATCCTCGTGGACCACAACGAGGACGCGCGAAGCCGCGCGGGAAGGGTTTACGAGATGGGCGTCAGCCCCCGGCCGCCGCCGGCTTGGGCGCCGAGGCGGGACTTCGGGGAGACTCTCCTTGAGGTCGAGGGGCTCTCGGGAGGATACACGGGAAGGCCCGTCCTCTCCGACGTCGGCTTCCAGCTGAGGCGGGGGGAATGCCTCGCAGTCCTCGGCAAGAACGGCTCCGGGAAGACCACGCTCCTTCGGCACCTCAACGGACTCATGAAGCCGACTAGCGGGCGGGTCCTGGTCATGGGGCAGGACACCAGAAGGGTCCCGACCGAGAAGCTGGCGAGACACATAGCGTATCTGCCCCAGAACCCGCAGGAAATGCTCTTCTGCGACAGCGGAGAGGACGAGCTCAGGTTCACGCTCAGGCACCTCGGCAAGGTGGGCGACGTTGACGGGACGCTGAAACGCTTCGGACTGTACGGATTGAGGGGGAGGTACCCGAGGGACCTGAGCGTCGGCGAAAGGCAGAGGCTCGCGCTCGCCGCCGTCCTCGTCGCAGTCCCTGACATAGTGGTGCTCGACGAGCCGACGAGGGGCATGGACCGGGAGGCGAAGGAGAGGCTGGCGGCAGCCGTCCGTACGCTGACCGGCGAGGACAAGGCCGTCGTCCTGGCCACGCACGACGAGCGGCTGGCTGACGAGATCGCTGCCTCCAGGCTGACGCTCGGAGGCGGCGGATGAATCAGAGGGCGGCTGGGTGGGCGGCCGTCGGAATCCTGGCTGCGGCGATACTCCTCGGCGTCCGCCTGAACTGGGCGGCCTACGCTGCCGGCTTCGCTGTGGCTGCAGCGTATCTGGTGCTCGTCGAATATGAGGCGGGCAACAGGGACCCCAGGCGCATCGCCCTGACCGGAGTCCTCGTCGCGTTCACTGCCGCCTCAAGGCAGCTCATACACGGCGTCGAATTCACGCCCGTCTTCGCGCTGACCATAGCCGCTGGCCGCGTCTTCGGCTTCACCACCGGCTTCGCAGTCGGCTCCCTCACGATGCTAACGTCCAACTTCTTCATAGGCCACGGCCCTTGGACGCCGTTCCAGATGCTCGGCCTCGGCCTCACAGGGGCGTTCGCCGCCCTCCTGCCGAAGACGAGGCACGAGACCGCGGTGCTCGCCGCCTACTCGGTGGCTGCGGCGTACGCGTACGGCCTCCTCACAGACGCGTTCTCCTGGATAGCCTTCGTCCCGGTGCATACTCCCGCGACGTTCATAGCGGTCGCGTCAGCCGGCATGCCGGCGAACACGATGCGGGCCGTCGGCAACGTGTTCTTCACATGGCTTCTAACGCCATTCCTCGTCAAGGCGTACGCGAGATTCAGAAAGAGGCTCGGCTGAGAGGCCCCGCGGTTTTACGCTGGGGCGGCAATAGGTTACCATGTCGGGGGGGAGGCCGTTGAGCATCGCCTTGAGGCTGGGAAGGAGGATGAGGAAGGTCGCCTCCGGCTACACTGGCGTCCTGAGCGAGGAGGCGGCCTACGGCGCGACCGGGGACGTGACATACGAGGTCGACGTGCCGCTCGAGGAGGCGGTGGCGGACTACTTCAGGGGACTGTCGACGCCGTGCAGGGTCATCACCGAGGACGCGGGCTCAGTCGACTACGGCCCCGAGCCCAGGTACGTCTTCATGATAGACCCCCTTGACGGCTCGAGGAATGCGAGGAGGGGGCTTCCGCTCCACTGCACATCGATTGCCGTATACGAGCCCGAAGCCGCTGAAATCTCGGAGGCCGTGTGCTCGGTGATAGAGCGGCATGACATGAGGGAGGAGTATGTCGCAGTGAAAGGATGCGGGGCGAAGCTCAACGGCAGGAGGATTAAACCGTCTCCGAAGACCCGGCTGGAGGACGCGGTCATCGCCCTCGGCTGCCACTTCGCACCGGCGGTCGGGATGTACGGCGCCATGGCAACGCGGCTAGGTGGATTGGTGGAGTCAGATGAGCGGAACATCACGGTGAAGTCATACGGCTCGACCGCCCTCGAACTCGCCCTCCTTGCGTCTGGGAGGGTGGACATGCTGCTTGACGTGAGGGCGTCAAGGAGGCGCATACTTGCGCCGAAGACCTATGACATAGCCGCCGGCGTCCTCCTGTGCAGGGAGGCTGGGGCAATCGTCGAGTATGGGAGCCGGATGAATCCCGAGCCGCTTCCCCTGGACCCGACGGTCCGCGTCCAGGTCGCAGGCGCAGGGAACAGACGATTATTTAAAGCCCTTAGGAATACTTTACGATGAGCGCGGCCGGCTCCGTCGCAGGACTGTTCGCAAGGAGGATGCTCCCGGGATTCAGGGACGTCGTATTCGGCCTCTTTGCCGCAGCGGCCGCTTACTTCCTCCTGAAGCCGCGCGAGGCGATGCTGCCGGTCGTCTTCATCGCAGCGATGATGGCTTCGTACTCCGTGAGGCTGATGCTCCGCGTCATCAGGATTTGGCGGACGCTCAGGTCCATGGACAGGAGGGCGAAGCGCGGACTGGACGCGGTAAGGGGGGCGCTCGGAAAATGAGGCGTCTTGCGCTCATCCTGGCTTTGCTCGCTGGGACGGCGGCCGCCGCCCCCGCGCCATGGGGGATTGCCGTGAACCAAGGGGCCGGAGAATGCGCCGGATACTGGCCCGGCGACGAGTACGTGGCATACGGCCTCCCGGAGGGTTGGAATCAGTACATGCCTTCCTATGGGAAGGACGGCGCCACAGTCGCCACGGAATCAGGCTCGTGCACGTTCGAGTACGGCCGGGAGGAAGAGTGCTGCCGGCAGCTCGGACTCAGGTACGTCGCGAAGAACATAGGCTCCGAGGAGTGGGTGGTGGTGCGGGACAGAGATCTCGGGGGCCTGCCGTCAGGGGTGAAGTGGGCTGCGGCGGCAGCCGCTGCCTTGGCCGCATGTGCGCTCCTCGCCATCCTACTGGCCGCGGCGTACATAGTCCTTGGAAAAAGGGCGGCGCGGAATAGGCCCCAGTAGGCGGCCGCAAGCCCCTGACATGGGTCTGACGGCGCGGGCCGTATAAATATCCCGGCGAACAGATTATTCTGTGGACAAGCGGCATGGGAGGGGCCAGAGTTCGCTGGAGTACATCGCCACCTACGGGTGGGCAATCATGGTTGTCATGGTGGTGGGGGCCGCGATGTGGCTCCTCGGCATATTCAGCCAGCCGTCTTCGACGTCGTACAGCGGGTTCTCGAAGCTGAAGCCAGTGCTCGAGAGCACAGCCATGAGCGACGAAGGCGCATTCGCCGGCATATTCGTGAACGGCGCAGGCCAGATGATAATCATCAACAGCTACACCTGCAGGCTCCAGGAGAGCACCACGGACTGCTGGGGGGACGATTATGTAGCCGCCGGCATTACTCCGGCCCACCAGTACTATATGCTCAGACGCATACCAGACGGGGAGATGTTCCCCATAGACGCCAAGGGCTGCTTCCAGGGAGGCATTGACACCCCGGTCCATGAAGGCCAGTACGTCATAGACTGCACGATAAACTACGACAAGGAGGTCGGGGGGAAGATGATGTCGCACAGCGACTACGGAACGATAAGGGGCGAGTATGTGGACGACGTCCAATACAGCTTCAAGGGGATAACGTGGGGGGCATACTGAATGGGTGAGAGCGCGCTCGCCCACGCCCTAGCCTTCATCCTCCCGGCATACGTCGTCAGCTCCTCCCTGATGCTCCTCTGGTTCCTGGAGGGGCGCTACAGCCTGAGGGCTTGGGACCCGCCGCTCAGCGTCGGACTCTTCGGCAGCCACAGGACGGTGGCGGGGGCGGCCCTCATCGCCTACGCCGCCTGGCCCATCGGATTGTATTTCGGAGACTCTGCGGCCGGCCTGGTCTACGCCGGCGGATTCCTCCTCGGCCACGTGGGCTCAAGCTTCCTGAAGAGGAGGCTCGGCTACAAGCCCGGCGGGAGGCTGCCCGTCGTCGACCAACTAGACTTCTCCTTGGGCATACAGGCCGCGTACATCGCGGCAGGATACGGCGTCCTCCCGCAACTGCCGGAGGTCCTGGCGCTGACGCTCGTAATCCATCCGGCAGCCGACTTGGCCGCCCACAGGCTCCGCGTAAAGGAGGTCCCGTGGTGAAGAGGACGGCGGACGGCATCGCCAGGCTCGCCGGGGGCATGAGCCTGAACCCGGGGGCATTGGCCATGCAGGCGGCGTGCCTGGCTGCCGCGTTGGCGGCGTACTTTAGCGTCGAGGCGAACGTAGCGTTGAAGGCGCTCGTCGGCGTATTCGCATACGGGCTGAGCGACGCGAAACTCTACGCCTTCCTCCTGGTCGCGTTCCTGTCCGCCGGGATGTTCCACTTGAGGCCGCGCCCGCTCCTCGGGCGGCGGGGCCTCGCATGCCTCTTCGCGCTGCCCGTCATCCTGTACGCCATGGACGCAGCACAGTACGCGTGGATGGTCGACGGCCTCGGGGGCGGCATGCTCTCGAAGTACTATGCGGTCTCGGGCGGCCACTACTCGTCCACCTGGCTCATGCACATCCACAACGGGAAGGCCGCGGCCCACCACATGGCTTCGCTGTTCGGACTGGATGGTTGGGAGGGCGGATACGACGTGGGCGCGCCTTACGCAGGCCGCGGCCCGGGCTGGATTTTCTCCGCGCAGTCGCTCGCATACGTCGTCTTCCTCGCGCTCGCTCTCCTGGCGGTGCAGGACCTCAGGGTGTGCTTCGGAGCCGACGTCGTGTCGGTCTATGTCATAACGGCATACGCGGTGGCAAAGACGTCCTTGGACGGGGGCCCGTTCATGCACGAGGCCGTGGTGGCGTATCCGGTGTTCGCGGCCGCGGTCGCGGCCGCCTATGCCGCCGGACCCTACGGGAGTGGAGGGCGCAGGCTCGGTTACGTGATGTTCCACAGGTGCCTCATCCTGATGCTCGCCCTGTCGGTCGCGGCGTACGTCGCCTTCCTGATGGAGGTGTACGGACGGGTCCTGTCCAAGGGCGTCATCTACCCGCACTACTGGCTGACCGAGCCGCTCTCTATGATGGCGGCCGCATACCTCCTGTTCCGGAGGCCTGGGAGGGCCTGGCAGGCGGCGGCGCTCGTCCTGGCTGCGGCGGTCCTGCTTGCGCCGCCTATAGGGCGGAACCTGAAATCCCAGGCCGCGCTGTGGTATGAGATACCGGCCGGCACCGAGGCGGGGGTGATGCATCCGGCCGGCGGCGGACGATTGAGCACGCCGCATTATGTTCTCGGATACGAGGTCATCGGAGGCTACGTCGTCGAGACCGTCAGGCTCGCCGCGCCGGCGAGCATCATGGACATGGCGCGGCAGACCGGCGACTACCCGGGATACGACCATGTGTTCTACAAGTCCGGCAGCTGCTCGGATGACGCGAGGAGCCTGCACCTCGTACTGCACACCCGGCAGACGCCGCCCTCGGCCTTCAGCGAGAGCGGATTCGTCAATGTGCGGGGGGTCAGGCGGGTGGGTGCGGCAGCCTACGCGCTCGACGCCGTCTTCACGAACTGCGCCCCGAACCCGATGTTCCTCCTCGCAGAGTACCTCTCCGACAACGGGATGCGGGATTACGTCCTGGAGAACGGCGGGTACCGGCCCGTGATGGGGGCGTGAACGCCTGCTTTATAGAAGAGTCCGCAGAATAGATTACCATGAGGCGCGCCAAGGTTGCGAGGAAGACGGGGGAGAC
>JBFYKH010000080.1:0-34181 GCA_041306075.1 Candidatus Altarchaeota archaeon | reverse complement strand
TCCTCCAACTCGACCCGGCCGGACTCCAACACGGACCCCTCCAAACGAACCGAGCCCCCGCAACCCCCCTCCGCAACCGACCCGTCCAAAAGATACGGATACAGCCTGCACAAGAGCGGATGACCGCCATGCGCCCGGCAACGTAAACCC
Source organism: Candidatus Altarchaeota archaeon (assembly GCA_041306075.1). Lineage (GTDB taxonomy): Archaea > Altiarchaeota > Altiarchaeia > IMC4 > SCGC-AAA252-I15 > JAHIYG01. The sequence goes on along the minus strand of JBFYKH010000080.1, from coordinate 34,031 downwards.
CCGTCCCTCTCCACGGCCAGACAGCACCGGCCGTCCCCGCCCCTCAACAAAACCATGTGCCAGTAGCCGGAACCAGCCCGCACATCAGGGTAACCGCACCTCACAGAACCCACTGGCAGGAAATCAACAACCTCCCCCCAACCGAACCCCCTCTGAATCAGACGACCTAAATCCGCATGGGTCAAAGGCACGAAAAACCGCCCGCAACAACCCCCATCACACGAACCACAACCAGACATACCACTCAACTATTGCATAACCCCCCGATATAAAACCGGCGAAAGACAAGGGGCATTCGCTTCGCTCAGCCCCTCAGACCCAGACAGAATTCTAATATACTCAAACAACCTATCATAATCCACCCAACATGGGCCTGTGGGGTAGCGGATATCCTACGGGGCTTCGGAGAAACTTTAATAAAGTTTCATCAAAGGACCTATCTTCGGCCCGCGGCCTCGATAGGTCTGGCGATAAAGGTTTCGAGGAGACCCCGGGACGTGGGTTCGAATCCCACCAGGCTCGAGTAACCCCTGGGGGAGGGACGCGCCCATCGTCGAAGCGTCTATCGGCGACTTTGAGGGACCTCAGGTTTAAAATGGCCTATTGGTAAATGGCCTAGGGGTGGTGTTGACACAATCCATATTATCAGCCAGTTACTGCTGTCATTCAGGGGGTCTGTAAAGGCGGTATCTCAGGTACTCCATCTGTGCCCCACTGTTGTTCGCCGCCATCTAGTTGCGATGCAAATATAGCGCATTATTTGCTGCCTGTCGTTCTTTTGTTTTCTGTGGTCTGGGTCCCTAGTTCTGCCGGGTCTGTGGGGTTTGAGGTTTTGGGGTCTGTGGCTGTGTTTGTTGGGTCTGTGTCGGCTGTGTCTGCGGGGCTGCCGGTATTTCCGCTTCGTCCTGGATCTCCCCTACTATCTCCTCTATCAGGTTTTCTAGCGTTACCAGGCCTTCCGTGTTCCCGTCACTGTTGGTGACGATGGCCATGTGCTGCCGCCTCCGTTTCATCTCCCTGAACAGCTCCCCTATGGCCGTGTCCGCTGTAGTGTATATGGGCTTCTTCGCTATGTCCTTGAGCCGTGTGTCTGCGCCTTTGTCGATGGCCTTTAGCATGTCCTTGATGTGGACTATCCTGAGGTTTCTGTTCCTGCTGTCGCCGAGATATGTGGGGAACCTGGAGAACCTGGTTTTGTTTACTTTACTTACCGCCTCGTTGACTGTGAGCTCGCCGTTCAGGCACAGCATCCTGTTCTTCGGCGTCATTATTGTGCGCACCCTGATGTCGCTGAAGTCAAGCGCCTTCTCGATGAACTCCCTCTCCTGCCCGTCTACTACGTTCTCCTCTACGCCGACCTCGACCATCACCCTCAGCTCGTCCTCGGTTATGAGCGGTCTTGTCGGCTTCCTTTTCAGTAGGCGGCCCGCGGAAGCCGCCAGCACTTCAAAGCCTACGATTAGGGGGCTGAGGACATCTATCAGTACCTCAATCGTGGGGGCTACTGCAAGGGCGACATAATCCCCCCTGGAGGCGGCAATCGTCTTGGGCAGTATTTCGCCGAAGACCAGTATCAGGAGCGTTATCCCAACTGCGGCCACTCCGACGCCTACAATACCGAAATACGTGGTTGCCGTGTATGTGGCTAACGCGGAGGCGGCTATGTTGACGACGTTGTTGCAGATAAGGATGCCTATAAGCCACCTGTCCGGTTTTTGCTTGAGCCTCTGGAGGGCCTTGGAGCCGCGTCTACCCTGCTTCAGGAGGTTTCTGACCTTCAGCATGTTGACTGACATAAGGGAGGCCTCAACCCCTGAAAAGAACCCCGACAGTGCCACGAGGACGGCCAACGCGATTATCTCCGTTATCAGTTCCATCTTGTTATTTAAGAGTTATTATTATCCGCCCCCAGCATATAATCCCTCCCGGGTGCATCAAGGAAGCCCTATGCTTAGTCTCTTGCCTTCAGGTCGCCAGCGGGTGCGTCTTCGCTGCCTTCAGTTTCGGTGTTATCGATTCAACACGGATGTTTTTTCTAGCGCCCGTCTATCGTCTGTGAGCGCCTGCAGGATCGTTCGGGGCTTGGTCGCCGTCTGTTATCCCCTTTCCGATTACTCCCTCCTGTCACGGTACTAAAATCCCCCTCCTACTTACCCCAGAATCAGGACGGTTTTTTTTAGCCGGAATGTCACGTGTACACTGTTTTTTATGGTTTTTAGTTTTATAATGTGCTCCTGCTCCTTTTTTTATGAGCCATTTCACCGTTTTTTCATAAGATTTTACCATGGATTTTTTATCGGACAAAGTTTTCCTGAGGAATCTGACGGCAGCCTCGTCGGCCTTTATGCTCATCTCTAAGGTCTTAGTGTCCATTTTCGGTTCCGGCATACCCTCCCCCCCGCCTGGAAGGATGTCTTGGGGTTGTCCTGCGACGATTCCATCACGTCCTTTAGGACGAGCCATTCATTCCGTTCCGCGAGGCTGTCGTGTATACGCTCAAGGAGTTCCATCCTCGCCTCCTCATCCTCCTGGAGTCTCTTTAGGAAGGCCGACTCGTACGGGCTCTTGGTTATCTTACGGGCTCTCTGGTAATTTTTGCTTTTTTCTCACTTGTCCGGATAACCGTCCTCAATGCCCTTAGCACGTTCATTCTCTCGCCGTTCTTGTCCTCTCTTTTGCGTTGCCTGTATTAGCCGCACTCCTACTCTATGTCGTTCCTTAGGTGGCTTCCGTAGCCGGCCTTCCGTTTCCTCAGGTATTCGATGTGCTCTATCTTGTATTTGAGGAATTTCTCGATGTCGAATCCGTATTCCTCGAGCATCGTCGCGGTCTTGTGGCCGCCCAGGTAGTGGGGTATGATTACGTAGTTCGCCCCCTCGTCGTAGAGTCTGATGGCGTCCTCGGCCTTGTATGATGTGGATATTATGATGGCGCCCGGGTTCGCCTTCTTTATCTGGGCTATGAGTATCAGGTTGGTGTCGAGGTCCTTTATCGTCGATATCGCCATCTTGATCTTCGGGAGGTTGGTCTCCTTCAGGAGCTCGGGGTCGCTCACGTCCCCGTACAGGCAGTCGAATCCCTCCCTGACGAGCTTCATCACCAGGTCAGGGTTGTAGTCGACTATCAGGAACCTGGTCTTCAGCCTGTTGAGCGACTCTATGAGGTCGTACGCCAGCCTGTTGCAGCCGAAGAGCACGATGTCGTACTGGGCGTGCCTGTGGTGCCTGTGCTCGTCCACCTTGCTCCCTCTTCGTTCGAACACGCCCAGGTACGGGGAAAGGTGCGGGTAAATCCTGTTGGCGTAGAGTATGAGGTACGAGCAGGTGAATATCGTGAGGAGTCCGACCGAGGTCATTATGCTCAGGATGTCCTTGGGTATGTGGCCGACGCTGACGCCCATGGCCAGGAGTATGAGGGAGAATTCGCTTATCTGGGCGACGGTGAGCCCCGCGAAGAAGCTGTTCTTCTTGGTGTAGCCGAGGGCTCCCATGAGGGCCATGACTATGAGCGGGTTGCCTATGATGATGACGGCCGAGAACACGAGGATGGGCACGATGTACTCGATGACGTGGGACACGACCATCTCGGAGCCGAGGTAGATGAAGAACAGGACCAGGAAGAAGTCCCTGAGGATTCTCATCCGGGAGCTTATCTCCAGGTGGTACGGGGACATGGAGAGCGTGACGCCGGCCAGGAGCGCGCCTATCTCCACGGAGAAGTTAAGTGTGTCGAACAATGCCGCCAGGGCCATGCACCAGCTTATGGAGAACAGGAGCAGGAACTCCTGCGACTTGGCGGCGACGCGCGTTATCCTCGGGAGGAGGTAGATGCTGGCCAGGAACAGGAGGGCTACCAGGCCGACGCCCTTGAGGAGGGCCTCTAACGCGAGCATCGTGATGTCCTCCCCGGAGGTGAACGACGAGATCAGCATGAGTATGAGTATCGCTATCAGGTCCTGGACTATCATGAATCCGATGGAGACCCGCCCGTAGACGGATTCCAGGTCGCCTTTGTCGGAGAGGAGCTTCATTATGATGATTGTGCTGCTGAACGTCAGGCCCAATGCCAGGTACGCGGACGTGGTGGTGTCGAATCCGAGGAGTTTCGCCGTTACGAACCCGACTATCAGGGTGAACGTGAACTGCCCCGCCCCCGTTATCAGCGACACCCTCCCGAGCTCCCTGACAATCTTCGGGTTGAGGTTCAGTCCGACCATGAACAGGAGCAGCGTAGCCCCGATGTGGGCGAATATCACGATGTTGTCGTTCGAGGAGACTATCCCCAGGAAGTCGGGGCCGGCGATAAGCCCCGTCAGTATGTAGCCTATGATGAGCGGCTGCCTGAAAATGGTCAGTACCGCAGATATGACTATCGCCAGCGCCAATATGCCGCTTAACTCTACGAAAGCCCCGCTGACCATTAGAGCCGCCCCCCGGATGTGGCGTCTGCTCTTATGGGGCGGCGGCCGCATTCAGGCGAGGACTCCGCTCCCTTCGGGGCGCCTGTGATGGAAAATCTTCTGCCGATGCGGCAGCCGCGAAAACCAGTCATCATATTCGGTTGCTGAGACTACTTTTGCGGCAACCATTAAATACGCCCGGCCTCGCGCCCTCCTGCCGGCATCAACCGTCGGATTGTGCGCGGCCGATTGGGTGTCTTCTGCGGCTTCGCCAAGTCATCCTGCTCTTCCCGCCAGGTTGCCTTCTATCTCCTTGAGTCTGGTTTTCGTCGCCTCCAGCTCCGTCGTGAGGGGGTTTGTCTTCTCGAGCCTTGAGAGGGCTCTTCTGGTGTCCGTGAGGGCCTGTTTCAGGGTTTCGGGGCTGGGCCTCCTGAGGTTCAGGGTTATCCTGTCCATTATGGCCTGCACCTCCCTCGCTGCGGCCTCGGCGAGTATCTCCTCGGTCGTGAAGCGGGGATACTGTTGCCTTATCTCCTCGGCCGTCCGCTCCTTGAATATCCGGTCTCTCAGGTCGGTTAGGGTGCGGACGTAGACAGTCTTCCTGTACTGTGGGTCCCGGCCCCTGTACTCCGGCGGCACCGGGAACCTCCTCGGATACCTGACGTGCCTCTCCAGGAAGATGTCCATCCTCGGGATCTTCGGGTACCTGCCGCAGAGCTCGTCCACGGTGTAGTTGAGGAAGTCGTTCACCGGGATGTCCGCTGAAGTGCGGACCCAGTGTATCTCGTCCCAGCCGGTCATGGAAGCTATTACGCATCCGCCGTATAAGTCCCGGGCCCAGGTTGCCGGGGCCGGCTCCTCCCCTATGCTCCGGCGTCCCTCAGGTATTCGGCCAGTTTTTTTATCCGGTCCGGCTCTTCCGGATTCGTCTTTTCAGCGGCAAGTCGCGCGGTTTCCTCTCTGAGGCCCATGTGGAGCCGGTCCCAGGATTGTTGCGGGATGGGCTCGCCTCTTTCGTGTTTGAAAATCCATTCTATGAGGCCTTCGGCCAGCGCCCTTGCAGGGGCTTCCCTGTCGGCTCCCGCGGCCTCCAGGAATCTCGCGTAGTTCCCTGCCGTCTGGCGGAATTCCCGCGGGTCTGTGAATCTGGCCCCGTACTCCATCAGTGCCGGCGGAATCAGTTGCGCGTAGTCGGGGATGTGCGCCCCCCATCCCGGGTGGGCGAGCTCTGGGAGTGAGCCGTTGAAGTCCTCGATGCCCTTCAACGAGGTTATGACCACTGTGTCCAGCATCCTCGGCACCGACTTGGAGATGAGATGCGCCCGGCCTTCCGGGGAGGGAACGGCCTCGGCCATGGCGGACACGAGTCTCGCGGCCCTCAGGTAGTCGCCCTCCCGCGGCTTCAGGCGCTCGTCCGCCGCGAAGCTCCTTCCCATGTGGCTGATGACGGAGGGGAGGGCCTTCCCGAGATACGGCGCCCTGAGTTCGGGCCGCATCGCCTCGAGGGAGTCGTTCAGCTCGTCCCACTCGTCCTGGGTCTTGAGGCCTCCGGCCTTCAGGAGTTTGGCTGCGGACTCGCGGACCGCACGCTCGGAGCCGCCATCTGACAGGAGCCGGGCGGTCCTCAGGTAACGTTCCGCCACGCGCTGGTAGTCGTATGAGCCGGTGACGGCCTTGTCGTCGACCAGTTCCGGGTGTAGGCGGTCCGGGTCGTCCCTGAACTTCTTCAGGCATTTGGCGGCGGTGTCGGTGAAACCGGCCCAGTGACGCTGCGGCAGGATTTCGAGCGCCCTGCGGTAGTTCTCCCAGTCGTCTGCGCTCTTCAGGCCCCTGAGCATCGTCAGGTCGACGAGTGCCGTCTCCCTCACAGGATTCCCTCCTCTCTTAAGCTCCATTAGGGCCGCCTTCTGCGCCCTCCTCTTCCACGGCAGTATTGACAGCCTCTCCCGTCTCCAGTCTATCGGCGTGGGCGTGCGTTGCGTCGTGGCGGCAGCGTCAGCCTTCGTCTTCGCAAGTTTCTCCTTGTCGGCCTCCTCGGCCATGGCGTCCAGGAGCGCCTGAACCCCCTCCGGGGTCTCCGGGACCATGCCTTTCAGCTCGGGGATGCTTCCATCAGCATCGTTCCGGGGAATAGGATTCTTCTGCACCATTATGTACTAGAACCGGACGCGCGCGAATAAAAGAAACCGCGGCCTTCAGGCCGCGGTATTCTTGCAAGAAGAGTCGCACATTGTCGCATCACACAAAAGCGAGGTGCGCTTTTGGCGTGTGTCCGAGCAGTTGTGCTCGGCCACATCATCTGGGGCTTAAGCCAGGTAGTCCGCGACTCTTCTATGGCTGTTAGTCGATGCCTGGCGGGCGTGTCGCCCTTAGTCGCCGTTCACTACCCGTTTTTTGTTTCGTGGTATTCCGGGTCTGCGTTGACGCTCCAGACGTCTTCTTTCCCGCCCAGTATGTTCTTGGCGGCGTATATGGCGGTGAGCATGCTGTGGTCCATGTTGTTGTAGCGGTGCATCCCGTTCCTGCCTATCGTCTGGAGATTTTTTATGGTGGCCAGGTAGCTCCTTATCTTCCTGAGGTTTTTCTCGTAGTCGAAGTCATAGATTGGGTAGGCCTTCTCCACCCGGACTACCAGGCCGTCCTCGACGAGGGCGGGGTCGTCGAGGAGGCCGATGCTGTTCAGCTCCCTCTTCCCGAGCTCTATGAGCTCCGCATCCGGAGCGTTCCACAGGTCGTCTCCCTCGAAAGCGAAGTATTCGAGGCCTATGCACGTCTTCTCGGGGTCCGGCGTCATGTGCGGGCTCCAGTTCTTGAAGTTCTGGATCCTGCCGACGCGGACGCTGTTGTCGTGGACGTATATCCAGTTGTCCCTCCACAGGTCCCGTTTGCCGACTATCAGGGCCACGGTGATGAAGTCCCGGTACCTCAGCCCTTCGGCGGCCTCTCGCACGTCCTTAGGCGATTCGTCGCCCATCATCCGCACCAGCCCCCTCAGGGGCAGCGTGCTTACGTAATCGTCTGCGGATACGGTCTCCGTGGAGCCGCCGGCCCTGACCTGCACGGACTCTACCCGATCCCCCATGAGGCTTAAGCCGACAACCTCGGCATTCGTCCGGACGTCGGGGAGCCTCTCGCTCATCATCTCCCACATCTGCCCGGACCCCCTCTTCGGGTACTTGAATTGGGATATCATGGACCTTATCCTGCCGTCCTCGTTTCCGAGCATCACTGCCTTCAACACTGACACGAACGACATCCCCTTTATCCTCTGTGCGGCCCACTCGGAGCGTATCTGCGCGCAGGGTATCCCCCACAACTTCTCGGTGTAGGATTTGAAGAACGTCTCGTAGAGCCTTGAACCGAACTTGTTGGTTATGTACTCCTCGAACGAGTCCTCCCTGGGGCTGGGGGAGGCCTTCGACTTCAGGTAGCTCAGGAACATGCGCCCGCTCTCCGTCGGCCCGAGATTCGATATGACGTTCGACAGGGTTAGCGGGTAATCATAGAATTTCCTCCCGTAGTATATCCTGGAAAGCCTGTCCCTCAAGAGGAAGTCGTCGCCCATTATGTCGCGCCATATGGCCTCGACCTCCCTCATCTTCGTGAAATACCGGTGGCCTCCGAGGTCGAGCCTGTACCCCCTGTACTCCACCGTCCTGGCGAGTCCGCCTACCGTCGCCCCCTTCTCGTATACGGTTGAGTCGACGCCCTGTCTCGCAAGCTCGTATGCCGCTGTCAGGCCTGCCGGGCCCCCGCCCAATACAAACACCATCTTTCGCATTTTCCCGTCCTGTCCCGCCGGGCTGGCCTGGGCGTCCTGGCCCCTACTCGTCCGTGGCGCCTCCACGCCCGCCGGGCTGCTCATCTGGCCAGGCGTTTCCGGATTAGGCCTCGTCGGCATGTATGGCGCGTCGGCGTTCAGCGGCCGCCCTCCTTGTTCAGCATGCCGGTCATGTCAAGCAGGACGTAGCGTATTATGAATATGACGGCCACGACCATCGGGTTCGCGTACCCGACCCAAACCTTCAGGTGGTCGACGAGGATGACGAGCGCGGCCGTCGAGACGGCTGTCAGCGCCCCACCGATGACCAGGTACTTCGCGAAGTTCTTTGTGCGGAACATCGGCTTAACTATCCGCCGACTCTTTAAATAAAAGAACACAGCGGCCTGAAGGCTGCGGTATTCTTGCTAGAAGAGTCGGCACAAATCGGCATTCATCCTTTGCTTAAAAGCAAAGGTATTCTGCCGACTCTTCTATAAACCGTTCACGCCCTCCCCGTGGCCCGCTCCCACAGAGCCCCTGCGGGCCGGGTGTACGCGAGGTTCAGCTCCAGCGGGACCGACGAATAGCACGTCGCGCACTTGTGGGCTGGTATGCTCCTGAACGACTCGGCGCCGCGCGTCCTCGCGTCGCAGCCTGCGGCGCTGCCGCCCGACAGCGTGTCGCAGCAGGCGGCCGCGCGGCCGTCCGGGGTGATGAAGCAGTAGAACATTCCCCCGCCGCATCTGACGTTCGGCATCCCGTCCGGCCAGTTGTCCCTTATGGCCTTCATGTAGCTGATGGATGAGGCGACGGGCGCATGAGACCTCTTCATCCCGATGAGGTAGTCCATGGCCTCTCGCATCTCCTCCCTCGTCGGGAAATACCTCCTGGATTTGGCCAGGTCGTCCTCCTTTTGCACCCTTATCGGCTGGAAGAACACTTTGGCGCCGTAGTTGCCGGCCATCTCCAGGACTTCCCCGAGCCCGTCTATGTTGTGTCTGCCCACGACGGTCGTCAAAGCCGTCTTCACGCCCCTCTCCCTCAGGCAGTCGAGGCCCGCCACGGCCTTGTCGAAGCTGCCGGGCCTGACTTTCTCGTGGGCCGCCTTTCCACCGTCGAGGCTGACGCTCACCATGTCCAGGCCTGAGACGTCGTCTATCCTCTCCGGCACCAGGGTGCCGTTCGTCGCCATGGTCTGGTAGAATCCGAGCGTCTTCCCGTGCCTTATCAGTTCGCCGATGTCGTCCCTGACGAGCGGCTCCCCCCCGTTGAAGCTCCAGAAGAGGCAGCCTGCGTCCAAGAAGGATTTCATAATACTCTTCGCCTCTTCCGTGCCCATCTCATCCAGGGCGTAATGCCTCGCGCAATGCCTGCAGTCGAGGTTGCACCGGTATGTGACGCAGTGGGTGACCCTGAACGGCGCCCTGTGCCCGGCCGCTGTCCTAGCGAGTGCCCACGCCCCCCTCGCCAGCCCATCAACCCTCATGCATGAACCTTACGGATTCCCGGGCTTAATATCGCCGCTGACTGATTCTTTGCGTCCTGTAAACTCCGGGTCGCGTCAATGCATCCTCCGGAATCTGCCGTTCTGGGGGTGGGGCTATTATAGCATGTAAGCCATTATTATCCAAAATGGACGACGTCCTCATCTTAGGCGCCGGGGTGACGGGCTTGTCCCTCGCGGACGAGCTTTCCGGGAGGGGCTGGAAGGTCACGGTCGTCGAGAGAAACCCTCACGTCGGCGGGCTCGCGGCGACGCTGTCCCGGGACGGCGCCAGATTCGACCTGGGCTCGCACAGGATACACAGCGACACAGGCCGGGAGACGATGGCGTACCTCGAGGGCGTCCTCGGGGAGGGGCTGCTCAGGCGTCCGCGCCGCGGGAGATTCCATTTCATGGGCTCCTACATCCGCTATCCGCCGAACGCCGCCTCCATCCTCCGGGAATTCAGGCTCATAGACCTCGCGAAGTTCGGCTTGAGCTACCTGGCGGGAATGGCGTCCGATGGGGGTTCAGCGGACAACTTCGAGGACGTGATGGTCTCCCGGGTCGGCAGGAGGGCGTACGAATCGTTCTACCGGGACTTCGCAGTCAAGCTGTGGGGCAGGAGCCCGCGGAATATATCCCCCGAAGTCGGGAGGCGGAGCAGATTCCTGGGCGGAATGCAGTTCCTCAGCAAGGTCCTCCTCAGGGACAAGAGCGTCTACTACTATCCCCGGCAGGGCATAGGGGAGATATGCGAAAGGCTGGCCGCCCGGGTGGAGGCGGCCGGCGGGAGGGTCTTCCTGTCCTCCAAGGTCGTCGGCCTCCGTGTCGCGGACGGGGGGGTCGCAGGCGTCGAGGTCGCCCACCCGGAGGGGAAGACCTCGGTTTTGAAGGCGTCGGTGGTCGTTTCCACCCTGCCTGTCGACGACCTGTACCGGATGGCATACCCGGCCGATGATGCCCCGTCCCTGGACTGGAGGGGCGTCAGGATACTCTACCTCCTCTTGGCGGACGACATCGGGAAGGAGCCGGAGACGTACTATTTCCCGGGCACCGACGTCCTGTTCGGCAGGGTCTCCCAGATAATGAAGTACTCGCCTAACATGGGCCCCAGGCACGGGACCCTGCTGACAGTCGAGGTCCCCTCGTCGGAAGGCGAGGATACGTGGGAGATGCCTGAGGAGGAGCTCGTCAGGGTCTGCGTGAACCAGCTCTTGAAGGTGAAGGTCCTCGACGCCGAGCCCAAGATACTCGGCCACTTCAGCCTGAGGGTGGAGAAGGCGTACCCGATATACACACTCGGGTGGAGCGTGAAGTTCGAGCGCATGCACTCCCGGCTCAACGCCCTGGAAAACCTATTCCTCATCGGACGCGGGGCGCTGTTCCTCCACTGCAACATAGACCACTCCCTCGCCCAGGCGAAGAGGCTCTCGGCGTTCCTCTCGGAGGGCCGGGCGTCCTGTAAGGAGGCCTGGGCGGCCGCGGCCTCGAAGCTCATGAGCGTGTCGGCCAGGGACTAGGCTGTTTTTTTTATCGTCCTCCGTTTTAATTGTATCATGGCTGAGGGGGGGAGGGTGCTTCTGGTGCTGCCTGCCTTGGACGAGGAGGAGGCGCTCCGGAGGATGATACCGGAGATTCCGGCCGGCTTCGACGTCCTGGTGGTCGACAGCGGCAGCGCGGACGGGACATGCGGGCTGGCGTTGTCGTCGGGCCTGCTGTGCGTCGGCGTCAGATACGGCCGCGGGCAGGGCAGCGGAGTCAGGACCGGGATGGAGTTTTTCCTCGAGGGCGGCTACGACTTCCTCGTGACCGCGGACTGCGATTACACGGACGTCCTCTCGGACCTGCCAGGCGTCGTGGGGCACCTGAGGGTCGAGCGGCTGGGCCTGGTCCTCGGGGTCAGGGACATGGCTCTCCAGAGGCGGCATCTTGGGGCTGTGTCGATGCTCGTGAAGCGGACCGTCAGCTTCATGATATGCCTCCTGATGGGCTTGCGGGTCACCGACATGCTGACCGGGGTCTGGGCGTTCGACAGGGCTTCGGTCGAGAGGATACTGCCCCGCCTCGGGGAGAAAGGATTCGAGTACGGCTTCGAGATACTGTACGTCTCCTGGAGGCTCGGCATCCGGATAGGCGAGTGCGGCGTCGGCTTCAGGCCGAGGATAGGCGCGTCAAAACTCACCTTCCTGGAGAGGGTGCGGCAGGTCGGCTACGGGCTGAAGTACGGCCTCAAGGCGCTGTCCTGGGTCGTCCTCGGGCGCTAGCGTCAGGCTTCAGTCGTTCTGGTACGTCGCCCTGATGACTCCTGAGTCGGTGTGGGATGTCGCTATCCCGGATATCGTGGCTGTGTAGGTTATCGTGGCTGATATCTTGTATGCTTCCCCCTCTCCTCCGGTGAATGCCCCGAGCGCCGGCGGAGCAACGTGGACCTTGAAGTTCTGTCCTTTGGCGACGGATGCGTCGCATGCGGCGAGGTTGTTGCCTGCGCAGCAGTCTTCGGTCGACTTCACCCAACTCCTCGTCATGTCGGTGCACAGGGGCTCTCCGCCCCCGTTCGTGGCGATGGAGTTCGTCGCCCCGTCCTCGTCGCGGGTCATGGTGAAGTCCCTGATGACGACGGTCTCGCCGGCCGCGTTGGTGAACGTGGCTTCGAAGTCGCCGGAGGTGGTGAGCCTCGTTCCCGCCAGCTGCGGCTTAAGCCTGCTGAAGCCGGAGACGGTAATGGTCTCGGCGTGCATGTCCAGGTAGCCGAGCTGCCACAGCATTATCCCGACGACCAGCACGACGAGTATGGCCCATCCGTAGTTCATGAGGTACTCCATCGCGCCCTGGCCCCTACTCTCAGGCTTCGTGGCCACACACTCCATCCTGTTACCATTGTTTTCCATGGTATTTATCTTACGACGACGCCCTTGCTGGTTATCTCCATGCGCCTCATCTCCTCGCTGTGCCTTGAGCCGCGCATCTTCTCGACCTCTATGAGCCTCTCCCTCCTCTGGCTCTTCCCCGGCTGCCTCCTGTAGTAAAGCCTGACTATCGAGTCCGCCATGTAGTCAAGGCCGTGGCTGTCGTCGCTCGCCTTCGACTCGCCCACGGCGACCGAGGTCACCTTCCACTTGCGCATCAGGTCGAACAGCCTCTTTATTTCGTTCCTGCGGCAGGCTTCGCCTTCGCAGAAGAGCAGGTAGGCGGTCACGGAGTCCAGGACCAGCCTCTTCGCGCCTATCCTCCGTATCTGGTGGTCGAGCATCTGGTAGCCGTCGGAGACGTGGCGGAGGAGCTCCTCGCTCCTGAAGAACTCGAAGTACAGCTTGTCCTCGGACTCGAGCCTCTTCAGGTCCCAGCCGTAGGCGAGCATGTTCCTGTAGAATATGTGCTTCTCCTCGTCGAGGCTGATATATATCCCGTTCTCCCCGCGCCCTATGCCGTCCATGAGGAACTGGACGGCGAGGGTGGATTTCCCGGTGCCCGGGCTCCCTGAGACCAGGTTTATGGTCTCGGGCATGAAGCCGCCCTCGAGCATCCTGTCCAGGTTCTCGACGCCCGTCGAAACCCTCTTCACCGCATGCGAGTCCATCACACGAACGCGCCGCCTATCTCAGCGGACAGGACGGCCTTGAGTATGAGATATACCCCCTCGGAGAATAAAATCATAGTGAACGCGTACCTGAGGCCCTCCCCCATCTTCCCTGTCGTGGCCGCGCCTATCATGACGGACCCGAGGAGGGCGGTAACGAATATGTTGGCGAGTATGTACTGGTCTATGAAGGCGATGGGGACGACCTGCCTCGCCGGCTTAATCCAGCTCTGGGCGACTATCTCGTCGGGCAGGGTCTTGCCGAACTTCTCGTTGAAGTCGCCCATCACCTGGCTCGCCACTATCGAGCATGAGAACAGGAGCGGCATGGATATGACGATGAGCATGACGAGGGTGGTCGTTATCGCGTGCATCTGCATGCTTATCTCCTGCTTCACGTGCTCCCTCTCCTGGAGGGTGTTGGCTATGTCGTACAGCGACTTCGAGAGGTTCTTCCCGCTCTTTATGCCGTGGCTTATCAGGTTCGCGGACATGTGGAGGGGCTCGCTCTTTATCCTCATCTTCAGCCGCTCTATGGCCTCCTCGAAGGTGAGGTTCTTTATCATGTCCATGCCCATGAGCTTGATCTCTTTCCCGAGCACCCCGAACTCCTGGTGGGCGCTCATGAGGAGCGCGTGGTCTATGGATATGCCGGCCTCCATGTTGGTCGCCATCATCCTCAGGGCGTCGGGGAGGTATTCCGTCGCGGTGGAGCCGCGCTTGTCGGCGAGGTAGGCGAGCCTGGAGTAGGCCGTCGTGTATACGAAGACGGCGGCTCCCGCGAAAAGCAGGGGGGCGGGGGTCTTGAGGAAGTACGTCAGGGCCGCCGTCAATAGCACCGTCGCGGCGAAGGCGTACGCCGCCTGCCTCGCCAGGTACATCCTCCACGGCTCCATGGTCCCGGTGAACTCGACGAGGGCCTTCAGCCTCTCCGCGAGCCTCTTGTGCTTCATGGGCGATATGACGTCGTCGCACAGGAGCGTCGGCTTCTTGAACTTTATCAGATACAGGAAGAAGAGCTGCACGCAGAGCGAGAAGGCGAACACGCTGTAGTAAAGGCCCTCCGGCCTCATCCCGGTCCGCATGACGCCGAGCGACGTCATCGTCTGGACTATTATTATCGAGAGCGCGGGGAACACTATGGCGCCCATGATGTAGAATATCATCTTCTTCTCCATGGAGCGGCCGTACCTCTGCGCCTCTATCTCCTGCTTCTTCCTGAGGTCATCGAGTATGAACGTCAGGTTGTTTATCATGCTGGCCCCGGTCTCGAGGCTGTTCACTATCTGCCAGGTCACCCTCCGGTAGATCTTGCTCGGGTTCCTCCTGGCTGAGGCCTCAAGCGCCTTTCCGAGGCCGTGCTTCGCGCTCTCGGACATGACCCACTTCATCTCCTTGCTGAATTCCCCGTAGTCCTTCTGGGCGAGGTCCCCCATGGCCTCCCCGAAGCTTATCCCCGAGGCTGTCTCGACCTTCAGGGCTTCGAGGCTGAATATGAGGCTCTGCTCAAGCCTGTAGGCCCTCGACTTCACCGTCTGCTTGGGCCTCCCGAGCGTCGTCGCCAGGAGCATGAAGAGCGCCAGGAAGCCTATGCCTATCGACAATGCCGTGTTCGGCTTCCCCTTGGAAATCAGTACGATGGCGGAGCCGGCCCCCAGCATGAATGCGGACAGCGTCGAGAGGAAGATGGCCTGCGTCAGGTACTCTACGGCGCTCTTCTGGATGTTCGCGTTCCTCAGGTCCTCCTCGAGCTCGGGGAGGAACCTCAGCACGCTCTGCGACAGCCGGGTAAGCTCAGACTTGACGCTCAATGAGTTCACCTACGGTCATCGACCCCTCCGCCGCGGCCAGCACGGCCTTCGGGCTGTAATAATAGAGCTGTATCACCCTCCCGAGCGCCTCTATGTCGTCCGCCTCCTCCCTGACGAGCCATTCTATCACCCTCTTTTTCTCGGCCAGGTCCCGGGCTATCTCGTCCTTCGTCATGTTGACCTTCTCCATAATCCTCTGCTGGTAGTTCAGGGGGGGGTTTATCATGTTTATCGTGTCGGTGTTCATGTCGAGCCTGAAGATGCGGTGCGGCTCCACGCTGCCGCCCGCGACAATGTACTCCCCGACCTCCTTAACCCGCCTCTTCGCCTGCAGGGGGTCCTCCTTCGTCTTCACGGCCTCGAGTATCACGTTCAGGTGTATGTTCACGAGGTCGTGGGGCTTCACGTCCGCGTCCATGAACCTCTTTATGGTGGTCGAGCAGTCCCTCGTGTGTATCGTGGAAACGACCGGGTGGCCCATGGCGGTCGCCCTCATGAGCGTCTCGATGTCCGCCTTCCCGCGGACCTCGCCCATGATGATGAACGACGGGTTCATCCTGAGCGAGTTCACGAGGAGCATGCTCATCGTAATCTCCGTCGCCTTGTCCCCCTTCTTGGTGGTCATGTGGCTCCAGTTCCTGTAGAACTCGGGCAGCTGTATCTCCCGGGTGTCCTCCACGGACACGATGTGGTCGTTCTTGGGGAGGAAGAGGAGGAGCGCGTTCACGAAGCTCGTCTTCCCGGAGCCCGTCTCCCCGGAGACGAGTATGTTGAACTTGTTCTGCATCGCCCTCCACAGGAACGCCATCACCTCGGCGGACACCGTCCCCTTCCTGATGAGCCTCACGAAGTTCCACGGCTTCTTCGAGAACACCCTTATCTCGATTATTATGGAGCCGCCGGTGGTCTCAGGCAGGGAGACGTTAACCCTGTCTCCCGTGTGGAGGACCGCGTCCATCATCGGGTGGCTCGAGTCCACCTGCTGCTTCGTCTCCCGGGCGATTGCCTTCGCGTACCTGTTGAGGCTGTCCCGGGACAGCACTATGTTGGTCTCCATCCAGTCCTGCTTGCACTTGATGTGCTTTATGAAAACCGGGGAGTCGTTCTCAGCCTTTATCTCCTCAATGTTCGGGTCCTTCAGGAGGTATTCGAGCCTACCGAGGTGGAGGTCGTTGGTGAGCTCCGCGAGCATGATGTTGAACGTGTCGTCGTCCGTCCCGGGGAAGTTCGCCTTCAGGGCGTCGCCCATGTAGCTCCTGAGCCTCCTCTTCACGTTCTCGAAGTCCTCCATGGTGTTGACTTCCCCCTCGATGTTGGGGGTCGCCTTGTCGTACACGCTGTCCAGGACCGCCTGGGTCGGCTTCAGGAAGGTCGGGTAGCACAGCTTGTAGTTGAACTCCCCCATCCTCTCCGTCAGGACCACCTTGATGCTGCTGCCCGCCGCGTTGACGGCGTAGGTTTCCACTTCCCTGCCGGCCTGGGCCATCGACTTCCACTCGCCGGCGGACGCCTCCCTGTCGATTCTCATGAGGACGCTGTTGACGTCCTTGTGCTTCAGCTCTATTATGTTCTCCGCGGCCAGTATCTCCGCCACCGGGAGGAGCTGCTTCGGCTGCTTCTTCAGGGACGCGCCGAGCGTCGGCAGGTCGACAGGCGAGAACTCATCAACCATCCTCACGAGCGTGTCGACGTAGGTCTCATGGACGGCCTTGTAGTCGTCCAGTATCACCTTCGGCTGGTACTCCGCAAGGACCTGCCTCTTCAATTCGGTGTCGAGCACCTTCACCTTCGTCCGGTTGAAGAGTATCGCGCTGACCTGCGTCACCTGGATGAGACCCTTCGCCTTCAACACGGCGAATATCCTGTTCATCTCCGCCTTGTTGAGCTTGAAACGCTTCTTCGGGTCCCCGTGCTTCCCGTTCCACATGAGGACCATCCACCGGTAAACGAGCATCGGGTCCTCCTTCAGCGGGCTACTATCCTTCACCTCAACCTTCAGGGACTTCACCAGCGGCCTGATGCCCGACGCGGCCTTCGGCTGCGCCTTCCCCTTCGGCGCGACGACAATGGCCTCCCGCCTCAAACGCAACTCCTCCTGGGTGGGCCCGACGGCTACTGCGGAGGCTGGACTGTCCTGCGCATAGAATAAACCCCCCTCGTCTTTCACGCCAACCTCACCCCCCTCACGCAACCCGCCGAGCCGATGTTCGAACCGACGGAGGCGTCCAGCCTAGCCGGCAGGACATACCTGGACTCGTTAGTCCAAACCGTCAGATTATACCTCAACGGGGTATCATATGTGTTGGATATGTTTATAACCCTTCCGGTAACCTCGAAAGTGATGTTAAACGACGTTACTCCCCGGTTTACCCCTATAATCGTCGAGCCGCTCAAGTTCAGCCTTATGTTCGTCCTGTCGCATTCGTCGCCGTTGTTGCCTGTCACGTTGAAATCGAGGTGGTTGTCGGCTAGCGGGTCGTTCGCTGGTATGCTGCAGTTCCCGGGGGCGTTTGAATACACCGGCCTGTCGATGTAGGCGTTGAACGTGATGTTGTCGGCAATTTCGGGGAGGAGGATTATCAAGGTGTTGTCCCCGTTGTATGTGACGTTCACGCCGTTCGATGAGAATGCTCTCGGCACCGCTGCGGCGTTCACGGTCGTGTTGATGAGGCGGCCTTCGGTGAAGTTCCTTATCCTGTTCATCTCGACCTGGTATCTCGTGCCGTTGTACGGCAGGGCTCCTGTCACGGTCAGGCTCTCGGCGTCCTGGCTAATGTTGAAGCCCGCAAATCTCTTGAACGTCTTCTGGACGTTGTATTCTGCGTTCGCGCACTGGCCGGTGGCCCGCTCAAGCTCGATTATCCGCTTGTCTGCGACGTACGTCTTGGCGGTCTCGTTGTAGGCGACGCTGAAGGCGAACACTATCACGCCCACCATCACCGCAGCCAAAGTGAACAAAATGCCGTCCCGCCTCATTTTCTATGGCTCACCTTAATCCTCGTAAGGTAGTAGTTCCCGCTTTCCCCTTGCGATTCTACCGTGACCGTGGCGTAGTCTTCCTCTACGCTGTCGCCGAAATGCTCTGTCTTTATGAAACTCAGGTTCTGGTAGCCGCCATCGTCTAGATAATGGTACATCTCCCTGTTCATGGACACGTTGACGTTGCTCTGCTTCACCTCAGCCAGTCTGGAGTTGATTAGTGTGCCGTTGCCCGAGGACAGCGCCCCAGTCTCGTCCAGTGTCAGACCTATGTCATATGCCGTCCTCACGAGGTTGACGTCCTCCCATCTTGACGTGAGGGCCGACTGTATGTAGTATGTGCTCGCTATGATGAGGACGAGGAATACGGTCGCCGCTATGGTGGCGTCTACTGTCAGGACTATGCCCTTCCTCACAGTATCACCCCCGCGACGGTCCTGTTGCCCCACACCTTAACGTCGAGGAAGGCCGGCTCTCCCCGGTAGATGGCAAGGCGCGTCACGGTTATCGCATGCTCGGTCTTCGGGGCCTCGGCCGTCGCCTTTATGACTGCGCCCCCCCTGTCTCGGAGGACGACCTGCACCCCCTTTTCAGCGGACCTGCTGACGTTCCTCAAGACTGCTTGGCTGAGTCCTGAGAGCGCGTTTAGTTTGCCTTCGTCTATGTTCCTGTCGAATTTCACCAGCCCGAGGCTTAATATGCCCTCCTGGGCGGAAAGGTTCTTCTCCCAGTCCGCCGGCTCGCCGGGGGTCCTCACCAGCACGTCGGCGAAGCCGTAACCGACCGCCTCAATGCCCCGCACGTACTCGGCCTCTATCATCCGGTTCTTGTTGTACTGCCACGTCGTCAGGAAGATGGCGAATATGATGGTGAAAATCACGAAGGCCAGGACGAGGTCGCTTGAGAACACCTGCCCCCTATGTGCTGAAGACAACCTTATCCCCTCCGTTAGTCAGCGTGTGCGCCCCCTTGTCCAGCTGGACCGTCCCGGTGGGCACCGCCCCCAAGCTCACCGGGCAATAATAATTGTTCCCTGACGCGTTCAGGACCACGAGGCCGGAGCCTATAATGACGCGCTCGCCGACCGTCATGTTGGCTGTCGCGCCCTCGCCCCCCGCCCATACCGCATCCACAATGTAGGCCACGTTGCTGCACCTGGCGTCCAGCGAATAATCCCAGTTGAGGTAGGCCGTCTCCCCGCGCAAATCCAGGCTGTAATACGTCAAAATGAGGAAGACGGCCATGATGGCACCGACGACGGCCACCAATTCAAGGGATACTTGGCCTCGGCAGTTAATTTTGCCTTGCATTTTCCTCATACTACCCGTAATAGAGTCGGACTTCGTCCACCAGGAAGTTGATGTCCGAGCCAGAGCTGGAGTATTTACCTATTGCAAAATATACCAGCTTGCCGTTCCAGTCTACTTGTCCTGCGGGTGTCTCGAACGGGCTACAGGGAGAATCATTAGGGCATGGTTCTTTTTCGCATTTGAGATAACATGTCCTCTCATTCCACTGTTTTACTGGGTTAAACAAATCAGAACCGGATATGGAGGTCTCTATATACCTGCTTTCGTCATTTCCGAATCGGATAAAATAGTTGGGCTCACTTCCAGATACATTGTTTTCTCGGAGCGTATAAATCCAGAATCTCAGACTCCCATTCTGGTATGGCGCGTAAAAGCCGTCCGGCCTGGTGGAATTTAAGTGGTATACGAATGTCGGCCTGCAGCTGCCTTCTTGTGTGAAGTTGATGTTGCTGCTGTATGTGCCCCCGATAGATTCCGTGCTCTGTGTAATATTGGTTGGGCATTCCCCGAGTATCGTGACATTCGGATTTTCCATGTCGTCAATTGGGACGTAAAGCGTTGGTTCCACTCCGCCGGCGCATGCTCCAGGGATTATACGTGTGTCGTTGTAGCATTTGCAACTGATGCACTTACCATGCGGATTTACGTGTATAACGTAGTCGTCTCCGTGGCAACCTTCCTCTGGTGTGTTCTCGCATTCGTCATCGTCTAGCGATGGCCACACGAACATCTCATCGGTTTCGCATGACTCGCCTATCGTCCTGTTGGTGTCCCCGCATATGTCGCCTCCCACGTGGATTTCCACCGTGTTCTCGTCGAAGTATTCGGGGGTGCTAGCTTGCATGTAGCTTGTGTATATTGAGGGTATTTCGCCGGCTGGTATTGTGACGGATACGTTGATGGTCTTGACCTCTAGTACGTCGAGGCTGAATCCGGTGTCGTTGAACGCGAACCACCCGGGGTTCCGCCCGCCCGCCGTCATGCCTATGCCGGTTATGTTCTTGTCGGCTATGTTCGTGACGTTTATTAGGAACGTCGTCGCGTTAGGCGACGTCGTATAAATGATGATTGCCGGCTCCACGAGTAGGCCTGTGCCTATCACGAGGACGCCCGAGGGCTTGTATTCTATGGGGAGCTGGTATATGCCGTCCCTGGAAGGTATTTTCCCGATGACCCGGTCCGCGTCGACGACTTCTATGTTGTCGGTGTCGCCGGCGTTCGGGATGGCGACTGCCATGCCTATGAGGCCGTTTCTGACCTCGGTCTTCTTGACGCCGGTGGGCACCCTGATGGTTATGGTCTCCTTCCGGCCAGGCCCCGAGGCGTATACGCGGTCGGCCGTCTTTTTGATGTCCTGCATGGTGGATGATGCGGTGGCCATGCGGTTGCCGGTCTCTAGGTCGGAGTATATGTACATGCCTACGGAGGCTATGGCGAGTAGGACGAAGGATATGGCTGCCATGTATTCGATGCTGCTCTGGCCTCTGTTGTCCATTGTTTTTGTGTGTTTTTGCATTGGTGGTGTGTGGGAAAGTGATGGGGGGGAAGAATCTCACCGCCGGTTAATACTAGGGCATCGTCTGTTTAAAAATGAATGGAACATTGTACTATTACTCGGCCACCATCATAATCCCCGTATACCCGCTTATGTCTTCCTCGTCCTCAGTATATCCCTCAGGGAGACTATGCCCACCAGGTTGTCGCCGTTGTCCACCACCGGCATATGCCTGAAACCCTCCCCCAGCATTATCTTCTCCGCGGTCTTCGGGTCCGACGACAGCCTGAGGGTGACGGGGTCCTTGGTCATGACCTCAGAGACCGACGTGCTGTCGGTGTCAATGCCTTCCGCGACCACCCGGGTCAGGTCCCGTTGCGTGAAGATGCCCCTCGGCTTCGTCCCCTCGACTATGACGAGGGCGCTGACGTTGTTGTCCTCCATCAGCCTCGCCGCAGTGCGGACGCTGTCCGACTCCGTCACCGTCAGGACCTTCTTGGTCCAGTAGTTGAGGTCATCCATTATGGGACACCCATTTAAGGATTTGTAATCCTTCCTTTTAAACGACGGCGAACATATATCCGTTGCATCAGCCATGGCATCAGACGATACGGAACGGCTCAGGAAGGAGAACGAAGCCCTCCGCGGCGAGAACAGGGAGCTTGCCAGCCGGCTTGAGGCGGCCACAGGGAAGCTCGAGGATGCTGTCCTCGGCAAGTTCGACGCCAACGAGCGGCTGTCGTCGATTCCGAGGCTGATGGAGCAGAACGAGAAGCTCAAGCAGATAATACTCCAGCTGAGGGAGGAGCTGGCCCTCGAGCGCGACAAGCTGGACGTCCTCACCATGAAACGCAACCAGCGGAAGGCGGGCTAGGATGAGGCTCGTATACGCGCTCCTTGCTTTAGTGTTCGCCGGGGCATTTGCGGCGGCTGAAGACATCCAGGAGGGCGATTACGCGGGCGAGATGTCCCCGTACGAGTGCGTCAGATACGTCGGCTACGACCCGGACGGCTTCATATACCTTTACCAGCGCGGCCGCGGCTCCGGGTGGGTGGGGGAGGCGAGGATTGTCGCCCGCCGGAAGGGCATAGTCGCCATCCCGGTCGACTCCGGCCTCCTTACGGACGGGGAGGTGAGGCTCCTCCAATGCTTCTTCGGCAAATACGTGGCCGGCGACGTTGAATTCTACAAGGCTCCGAGGGTGCTTTGTCCGCGGACCGGGGACGTCTCAGACGTCTACAGGGGCGGCACGCCCCCGATGGGGCGGCTCAGGGTGCTGGCCGGCAGATGCCGCTGAAAGGCTTATATCCTGCCCGTACTAATCCCTAACATGTTATCCATACTACTCTACGTGCTGTTTTTCATCGCCTCGGTCTACATGATCATGGTGGGCGCCGACTGGGTGACGGACTCGTCGGCGCACGTGGCGCGGAGGATAGGCACCTCCAACCTAGCGGTCGGCCTGCTCGTGATATCCCTCCTTTTGAGCCTGCCCGAGCTCGTCATCGCGGTGTCGAGCATTCTGAAGGGCCATCCCGCCCTGGGCTTCGGGGCGAGCATCGGCTCCGTCATCGTGAACATCGGCCTCATAGTCGGCGTGTCGGCGCTCGTGCGGCCGATACACATACCGCGCGTCGTGGTGACCCGGGACATGATATTCATGGTGGTGGTCTCCATCGTCGTCGTCGCCATGGCCCTTGAGGACCGCTACCTGAGCCGCGGCGACGGGATAGTCCTGCTGCTCCTGTTCATACCTTACGCGATAAACGTGTACGAGCAGGAGCGCGGCCTCTCCGCCGAGGAGCGGCGCGTCAAGACCGAGCGTATGACCGAGGCCCTGGAGATGTACGGGGACTATAGGGTCCACATGCACCACCACCGGGGCATGCGGTATTTCCTGGGCGGAGTCGTACTCCTGCTTGCCGGCTCCGAGCTGTTCCTGCGCGTCCTCATGGACGTCGCCTCGTCGCTCGACATACCTGAGCTACTCATCGGCGTCACCATCGGCGCCCTCGGGCCGAGCATACCCAACCTGGCGGCCGCGCTCGGGGCCTCGAGGAAGGGTGTGGAGGAGCTCGTCATATCGGAGACCATAGGCTCCAACATATTCACGCTCCTCATCACCCTCGGGGTGATAGCGCTCATGAGCCCGATGGCGATAGACGAGATGACGGCGTGGATTACGGCGCCTGCGCTCCTTCTGATAACGTTCCTACTCCTTCTGGCGATGCTCAAGGGCAGGATACGCAGGAGGGACGGGGCGGTGCTCCTCCTCGTCTACCTCGGGTCCGTGATGGCGGAGTTCATATTCCGGGGCGGCGGATACTAGCGGCCCGGCCTCCTCTTCCCCCCGGCGGACTCCTCGGCCGCGTCCAGGGGGTGCCCCCGGTACGAGGCGATTTTCGCCCTGCATTCGACGGCCCCCCCGTCTATGAACGTTTTCGCCTCCCGTTCGCCAAGCTCCGTCATGGACGCCTCCCTGAAGAACTTCTGTATCCCGTGTATCGTCGGCCTCCCGTTGCGCAGCACCTGGAGGCCGGCGGAGTCCACCGCGAGGCCCCTGGCGTCGAGGGTGAGGCACTCCCTTGTGGCGGCCCATATGCCGCCGCCGTGCTCGTAGAGTTCGAGGCCGCCGAACATCTTCGGCGGAGTCCCGTACTCCTTGGAGAGCGACTCCTGGAGCCTCTTCCGTTCGCGGCTGTTCAGCACCCTCATCCCTTCACCAGCCTAGCGGCGTAGAATCCGGCGGTGTCGTTGTCGTGGGGGTAGATTCTCACGGTCTTCCTCACGTCTTCGGAGTACCTTCTCCCCATCCACTCCGCGATGCCCTCATGGCATCTGATGTCCGCCTTCACGCCGTCCACCCTCATGTTATGCTCCTCCACCGCGTGGTCCACGACCTCCTCGTTCTCCTCCGGGCTGTCTGTGCAGGTGCTGTAGACGAGGACGCCGCCCGCCTTCAGGAGCTCCGCGGCCCGGCCGATGAGCCGCTTCTGTAGCTTCGCGCACTCCGCAACCTTCCTCATGCTCCAGGTCTCAAGGGCCTTGGGGTTATCCCTCAGCTGCCCGGTGTTGCTGCACGGGGCGTCGAGGAGTATCCTGTCGAATCCGCCCTCCATGCCGATTCCCCTTGCGTCCATGACTGTGACGGCCGCGTTCACGACGCCCATCCTGTTGAGGTTGAACCTGAGCGCGTTCGCCCGCTTAGGGTCGATTTCGTTCGCCACGATGCAGCCGGTGTTTTCCATCAGTGCCGCAAGCTGGGTCGTCTTGCTCCCCGGGGCCGCCGACATGTCGAGGACGGTCTCCCCAGGTTCGGCCCCCAGAATCTCCGCGGCCAGCATGCTCGCCGCCTCCTGGACGTAGACGAGGCCCTGGAAGTGCTCTACGGTGTCGCCGACCTGGGCGGTGGAGTAGTAGCCCGCCCTGCACCAGGGAATCCTCTCGCCCTGGAACGGGAAGTTTTCGTCGGCGTCGGCCTTCAGCGTGTTCACCCTGTACGACTCCCTCCCGGGTCCCCCGAGGCATTCGGCGAACGCCGGGTATTCGCCGGCGAGTTGGGCCCGCAGTCTCTCCTCAAGAGCGTTCGGGATGTTCATCTCTGCGCGCTTTCCCCCGCGGGCCTCAGGGACTCCTGTATGCGCGCTCCCTCGCCTTTCGGGACGTATACGACGTAGAGCGTCTTCTCCGGCTTCTCGCCCGCCAGCCTGTAGGCCGCGTGCCCGAGCTCCTTCACGCCCCATTTCGCGCCGAAGGAGCCCTGGACGACGTCCCAGTAGCCGGCCTCTTCGTCGAGCGTCAGGACGACGTCCGCGGGTTTGCCGAGATAGTGCCTGTGGAAGTTGTAGCTTGGCAGGTTCCTCTGGTATGCGAGCACCCCGAGAATCTCCGTCTCGCCGGGGACGTGGCTTGCCGGGAACACGAGCGGCGGCAGCTCCCCCCTGATGCCGAGGGCGGCCATCCGCTCCGCGAGCTCCCTCCTGCCGGGAGCGTATTCCCTGAGGGTGTCCTGGGGTATGGGGCCTTTGTGCTCCGGAAGCTCGATGTCATACTCGCGCCTCAGCGGGTCCTCCCTAATCTTCATTTTCCGCGCAACGCACCCCTCCCGGATGCAATCTTCAGCAACATTATTACCCCCTCTGCTTTTTAATCTCTGATTGACTAATTAAAGTACCTTTAACTTGAGTGTTTTTAGGATGGAATACAAGGTTGTTGTTTCGGACCCGAAGACCGGGAAGTCATATCAGGTTGACGTCAAGGAGGGAGAGGCGAAGAAGATAAAGGGCAGGAAGATAGGGGAGATTGTGGAGGGTTCCCTTCTCGGGATGCCGGGCTACAAGGTCAAGGTCACCGGAGGCAGCGACAAGAGCGGCTTCCCGATGAAGACGGGCCTCCACACCCAGGCGTCTTCGTACCTGCTCATCGGCGACGGCGTGGGCTTCAAGGCGGAGCGCGGGGAGCGCAGGAGGAGGCGCGTCCACGGGGAGGTCGTCGGAGACCAGATAGTGCAGGTCAACACTCGCGTCGTCGAGTACGGGGGCAAGGCCCTCGACGAGATATTCCCGCCTAAGCCCAAGGAGGCTCAGGAGGAGAAAAAGTAGTTGGTTCTGATGCGGCAGTCTGAAGTCAATATCGGCCTGGTCGGGCACGTCGACCACGGTAAGACGACCCTAACAAAGGCCCTGACCGGCAAGTGGACCGACACCCACAGCGAGGAGATCAGGCGGGGCATATCCATCCGCCTCGGGTACGCGGACATAGACGTCTACAAGTGCGGGAAATGCCCGGAGCCCGACGGCTACTCCAACACGCCGAAGTGCGCTAAATGCGGCGGCGAGGCTGTTTTAGAGCGCAGGCTATCGTTCGTCGACGCGCCAGGGCACGAGACCCTGATGGCGACCATGCTTTCCGGGGCCGCGATAATGGACGGCGCCCTGCTCGTCATAGCCGCCAACGAGAAGTGCCCTCAGGCGCAGACGGCCGAGCACCTGACGGCGCTCGACAGCCTAGGGATAAAGAACATAGTCATAGCCCAGAACAAGGTCGACATTGTGCCGAAGGAGCGGGCGAAGGAGAGCTTCAAGGAGATTAAGGCGTTCATCAAGGGCACGTCCCTGGAGAACGCGCCCATCATCCCGATTGCGGCCCACTACGGCTCGAACATCGACGTCCTCCTGGCGGCGATGGAGGAGTTCATGCCGACGCCCAGGAGGGACAACACGCTCCCCTCCAGGATGTACGTCGCCAGGAGCTTCGACATCAACAAGCCCGGAATAGGCGTCGACGAGATAGTCGGCGGAGTCGTCGGCGGCTCCCTGATGCAGGGGGAAATCAGGGTCGGCGACGAGGTGGAGCTGAAGCCGGGCATAAAGAAGAAGAACGTCTACAAGCCTATAATCACCAAGGTCGTGAGCATAACGACCGGCGAAGAGCAGGTCGACAGCGTCGGCCCGGGGGGCCTCATAGCCCTCCGCACCGAGCTCGACCCCGGCCTCACGAAGTCGGACAACCTGGCGGGGAACATGGTCGGGAAGCCCGGGACCCTTCCGCCTGTGCGGGATTCCCTGTTCCTCGACGTCACGCTCCTGCCGAGGCTGATAGGCTCTGACGAGGTTATCAAGCCCATCCTTAAGGGGGAGCCGCTCATGATTTCGGCTGGCAGCGCCGTCACCGTGGGCGTAGTCCAGAACCAGGGGAAGGGCGAGGTCGTCCTGAAGCTGCCGATATGCGCGGACAAGGGCAGCAAGGTCGCCTTGAGCCGGAGGGTCGGCGCGCGCTGGCACCTTATCGGATACGGCATAATCCGGGACTGAAAGATGACAGTCGTCCTCCTGGACACGAACATGCTTCTTGCGCCGCACCAGCACGGCGTCGACGTGTTGTCCGAGATTATGCGGATTCTTCCGGGCGCGAGGGTCGCGACCCTCTCGTCGGTGGTCCTGGAGCTCAAGGGCATAGCGCTCGGGTCGTCAGACGACGCGGTGGCCGCCCGCGTGGGGCTCAGGCTCATCGAGGACAGGGGCCTCGAGGTGCTGCCTTCGGGGGGCTTGGCCGACGATGGCCTCCTCGAGCGCGCCGTCGGCGGATGCATGGTCGCCACCAACGACGGCGGCCTCAAGGCGAGGCTCCAGAAGGCGGGGGCGGGCGTCGTCACCATGCGCGGGAAGAATCATCTGGCGCGAATCTAGCCTTTTTTAAGGCGCGTGTGCGTAATAGTATAGCCTCTGATGCACCTGGCCTTGGGCGTTGCACCGCCTTGGCGAGGGAAGGAGTATACATCTGAGCGTGCAGGAAAAATGTACAAGGTTGTGACGATAAGCGACACGGTCCGTGTTCCGCCGAAGCGGTTCAGCGATGATTTGAAGACTGTCATAATGCAGGAGCTGGAGTCGATGATTGTCGGGAAGGTCGACAAGACGGTCGGCGTAATCCTGGCGGTGACGGAAGTCAACGAGGTCGGCGAAGGCAAGATAATACTCGGCGACGGGGCCGTTTACTTCGCGGTGAAGTCGAAGGTGCTGGCCTACATGCCGGTCATCAACGAGGTCGTGGAGGGCGTGGTGACCGAGGTCACGGAATTCGGCGCGTTCGTCAACTTCGGCCCCATAGACGGGCTCATACACGTCTCCCAGATAACCGAGGACTTCATGAGCTACGACCAGAAGAACTCGGCGTTCACCGGCCGCGAATCCAACAAGATACTGAAGGTCGCGGACGTCGTGAAGGCCAGGATTGTGACGGTCAGCATGAAATCCAGGGTCTCGGAGTCCAAGATAGGCCTAACCATGAGGCAGCCGTACCTCGGCAAGCTCGAGTGGATAGAGGACGACCAGAAGAGGGCCGCCGACAAGGCCGCGGGCGTGGAGCCTAAGGAGGCTCCGAAGGAGTCCAAGGCCAAGAAGGAGAAGAAGCCGAGGAAGGAGGCCGGGAAATGAGGGCATGCAAGGCGTGTCTGAGGCTCACAGAGGATGAACGCTGCCCGGTGTGCGGCGGGAACACAAGCCAGTACTGGAGCGGATACCTGGCTGTCATCGACCCGGAGAAGTCGCAGATAGCCAAGCGGATGGAGTTGAAGACTCCCGGCCAGTACGCGCTCAAAGTGAGGTAGGGATGAGGCTCACGCCCGCCCTGAGGACGAGGCTTAAGAAGCCCCTCGGAGGGTTGGTGAAGGACGCCTCGGAAGTGCCCGAGGCGGAGGTGCTCGTGGCCGTGGGCGACACGGCGAGCGACTCGCTCATACGGGCGGGCAAGAGGCCGACGCTCGTCGTCTACGACGCGTCGACGCAGAGGAGGCGCATAGGCGTCTCCGAGGCCATAGCGGCGTATGATGCGAAGCCGGTGACCGTCGCGAATCCGGCGGGGGAGCTTCGGCGGGAAGTGTTCGAGGTGTTCCGCGAGGCTTTGAGGGGCGGCAGGACGAAGGTCTTCGTCGAGGGCGAGGAGGACCTGACGACATTGGCCGCGGTGCGGGAGGCGCCGCTCGGCGCGGTCGTCGTGTACGGCCAGCCGGATGTGGGCCTCGTGGTGGTGCGCATCGACGGTAAAATCAAAGGCGAAGTCGAATCGATGTTAGAGGAGATGGAAGATGGACGTTGAAATTTTGGATGACAAGAAGAACCCCCTTCTCTCAAGGAGGGAGGTGCGGTTTAAGGTCGCCTTCCAGGGGCCGACCCCGGGGAGGAAGGACGTTAGAGGCAAGGTCGTGGCGATTCTGAACTCGGACAACGAGCTGACGGTTTTGGACAGGCTCGACTCGGAATTCGGGTCTCAGACGGCTGTCGGGTACGTGAAGGTCTACGCGGACAAGAAGGCGATGTCCGTGGAGCCAGAGTTCAAGATAAAGCGGAATTTCCCGGCTCCGAAGGAGAAGGCGGAAGCCAAGCCGGAAGGAGAGGCTAAGCCGAAGGAGGGTCAATAATGCCGAGGCCGGACAAGAAGGACAGGAAGGACGCGCAGAAGAAGACGAAGGGGAAGAAGAAGCCTCAGAAGAAGTGGACGCATTACCTCATCCAGGGGGACAAGCTCGTAAGGAAGCTGAAGAGCTGCCCGAAGTGCGGGGAGGGCGTCCACCTGGCCGAGCACGCCGACAGGGCGAGCTGCGGCAAGTGCGGTTACACCGAGTTCGCGAAGAAGTAGGCTCTCAGGCCTCCCTTAGCCCGGTTACGGCCGCCAGGAGGCCGACGAGCACCGCGAGCGTGCCGGCCAGTATGTCGGCGGCTATCATCGTGGAGTAGAGCCGCGGCCTGTTGAATGCGTTGACGTCCCCGCGCCTGCTGAGCCCGAAGTTGTCGACGAGGCGCATGATTTTCCAGCTTCTGGGGGTCCTCGCCCCCCCGATTTTCCCGCTCTTGAGGTTCCTTGCCGCGTGGTAGACCATTACGGCGCCTATGGCCGTCAATGACACGCCTATCCCGAGGAGCTCGAGTCTGGCCATGCGGTTTATATCTTCTGCGTATGCGGTATATATGCTTTAAGACAATTCTTTTTGCTATGCGGGTCGTGGGTTTGGATTTGGCCGGGAGCCAGCGCAACGACACGGGATGGTGCCTCTTAGCCGACACGGGGGGTGTGAAGGCGGTGGCGTGCAGGCTCCTGCACTCGGACGACGAGATAATGTCTGGGCTCAGGGATGCGAGGCCCGACCTGGTGGCCGTCGACGCCCCGCTAACCTACTCGGGGGCGAGGAGGGCCTGCGACGAGGCCTTGAGGGAGTACGGCGCCCTGCCGGTGACGTTGAGGGGGATGGAGGCTCTCGCGGTGCGGGGGAGAGGCCTCGCGCAGAAGATGCGGTCGGGCGGTTTCAGGTTCATCGAGGTGAACTCGCAGGCGTCGGCGAGGATATTGGGCGTCTACGACAGGAACGACTTCACGATGCAGAAGGCTATGATGGCGCTCGACCTGGAGGGGGACGTCAACTCTAAGATTCTGTCAAGGGACGAGTTGGACGCGGTGGTGGCCGCAGTCACCGGATACCTCAGCCTTTTGTCGCAGACGAGGGAGGTCGGGGACGACGCAGGCCGGGTGGCCGTCCCGGACGTCTGAGGGGCATATTAAACCCCTCCGGGGAATAATGATACGATGACCGAGTACGACACTGTGATAGTCGGAGCCGGCCCCGCCGGCCTTTTCGCGGCGTACAAGCTCGTCGAGGCGGGCAGGAGGGTCCTCCTCATAGACGAGGGCAGGGACGTGTCCGAGAGGCGCTGCCAGGAGATGGAGTCCGGCCGCTGCGCCAGGTGCGTCCCGTGTTCGGTGATGTCCGGCGTCGGCGGGGCGGGCCTGTGGTCGGACGGGATGCTCAACCTGAGGCCCGACGTCGGTGGGGACCTGAGGGCGCAGACTGGCAGCGATGAGAAGGCGTGGGCTCTCGTGAGGGAGGTGGACGGGGTCTTCGTCCGCCACGGCGCCCCTAAGACGACGTACGGCGGCGACAAGGAGAAGGTCGAGGAGCTTAAGCGCAGGTGCGCGAGCGACGACATAACGTTCATAGACATAATCCAGCGGCACATGGGCACGGACACGACCCCGAAGGTCATAAAGTCCCTGGTGGACCGCATGCTCGGCCTAGGCCTCGAGCTCATGCTGAAAACCCGGGTCGACGACATCGTGGTCGAAGGAGGCCGCTGCGTCGGCGTGAGCGCGGGCGGCAGGGTGTTCCGGGGCAGGTCCGTGGTCCTGGCCCCGGGCCGGGTGGGCGCTAAATGGGTCGACGGCCTTGTGAGGCGGCACGGCATCCGGGCGTCCTACGGGCCGATTGACGTGGGCGTCAGGGTGGAGGTGCCGGCGCTCATCATGGACGAGGTGATTTCGGTCAACAAGGACCCGAAGTTCCACATCCGGACCGGCACATACGACGACTTCGTCCGCACGTTCTGCACGAACCACAACGGCTGGGTGGTGAAGGAGGAGTACGATGACGGCCTCTCTGGCGTCAACGGCCACAGCAAGCTGAGGGGGAAGTCCGGGAACTCGAACTTCGCCTTCCTCGTGCGGGTCGAGCTGACGGAGCCGGTGGACGACAGCATAGAGTACGGGAAGGCCATCGCGGAGCTTTCGACGACCATCGGGGGCGGCAAGCCCGTCATACAGCGGCTCGGCGACCTCAGGCACGGGAGGCGCTCGCACATGAAGAACATACTGGAGAACCCGTTCCAGAACACCCTGAAGGACGTGACTCCCGGCGACATCTCGATGGCGCTCCCCCACAGGATTGTGGCCGACATACTCGAGGGCCTTGAGCGGCTCAACGACGTCATACCGGGGGTCCACTCGGACTCCACGTTCCTGTACGCTCCGGAGATAAAGTTCTACAGCATGCGCGTCGAGGTCGATAGGGCAATGCGGTCGAGCATACCCGGGCTCTACGTGGCGGGCGACGGCGTCGGATTGAGCCGCGACATAGTCAACTCCGCATCCACTGGGATACTGGCGGCGGAGGGGATACTCTCCGCATGAAAGTCACGGTGTTGAGGCTCGGCCACAGGCTTAGCCGGGACGCGAGGATAAACACGCACCTGGCTTTGACTGCGCGGGCATTCGGCGCGTCGGGGATAGTCTACGACTCGTCCGCGCCCGACGTCGAGGACAGCGTGAGGCGTATCAACGCTTCCTGGGGCGGCGGCTTCACTGTCGAGTCGGCGCGCGGCTGGAGGCGTTTCATACAGGGCTTCAGGGGCGTGAAGGTTCACCTGACGATGTACGGCGTCCCAGTGGCCGAGGCGGTAGATGCAATCCGGGGCTGCGGCGAAGTCCTTGTGATAGTCGGCGGCGCTAAGGTCCCCGCGGAGGTCTATCAGCTCGCGGACTACAACGTCGCCGTCGGCGGCCAGCCTCATTCGGAGGTGGCGGCTCTCGCGGTCTTCCTGGACAGGCTGTCTGGGGGGACGGGGCTTGAGCAAGAATTCGGCGGCAGGCTCAGGGTCGTGCCGCAGGCGAAGGGCAAGAAGGTCGTCGAATCCGCCTAGTCTCCGTCGTTCAGCATCTCCTCAAGCTGCTCCCCCGCGCTCTTCTTCTTCTCGCCTTGGTGGCCCTTGAAGCTGCCGGTCATCAGCTCCTTCATCTTCTCGTACTTCTCGTGTTCCTTCTCCCTCTCCTCCCTGTCCTTCTGGGGTCGGGGCTTCTCCTTCTCGGCCTCCTTCGCCTTGTCTTCGGCGCTTTTCCCGGGCTCGCCCTTCCCGGCTTCATCGGCCTTCTGCGCCCCTGCCGCCGGCCCCGCCTTCTGTCCTGCGGCGCCTGCCGTTTCCTTCGCGGCTTCGCTTGGGGTCTCGGCCGGCTGTTTCCCGGCTTCCTCTCCTGCTTGGGCTGCGGCGGGGGCTTCGGCGTCCTTCGCAGCCTCCTGTCCTGTCTGGGCGGCTGCGCCGGCTTGCGCGCCCGAGGCGGCCGACGTTCCGTCCTGCGGCTGCGCCGGGGGCTTCCCGGCTTCGGGGGTCGACGTGTCCTTGTAGGCGTTGTACGCCTCCCTGATGGTTCCGACGCCTTTCTTGATTGCGCCCGGAGCCTTCCAGAGGCTGCGTCCAGCCCTGATGGGCAGGCTCGTGCCGCCGCTCATCGCGAACTCTGCGCCGAGGAGCGGCGCCCGTAGCGCGAGCCATCCCGCGGCGAGGAGTCCGAAGCTGAGCCCTGCGCCTGCGAGCTTGCCCATCATGAAGGCGCCTTTGCCTTGGGGCAGGCTCTTGAGCGTGGCTGCGGTGTTGACGAGGCCTTTGCTTGCGACGCCCTGGAAGAATGCTGAGCCGCGGGTGCTGCTTTTTATGGTCTCCCCTATCCCCTTGCCTAGGCCGGTGCCTTTCATGACGGCGTATCCGCCGATGGCTAGGCCGACTAAAGCTGGCAGTGCCCCGGCTGTCCCGAGTGTCGCGACTCCGACGAGTGTCGTGGCCAAGCCCCCCGTCATCATGCCGCCAACCACGTTCTTCGCGGCTCCGGCGGCGGTCATGCTCTTGATGGACTTGGTTGCAGCTTCCGCCATCGTCTTGCCTATGGTGGTCTGGCCGGCCCTGGTTTTTGAGAGCGCGTCGACCGCGCCCTGCGCCACGGTCCTTGTCACTGAGGTGGCCGCGTTCATAGCCTGGGCGGGCGCGTTGGCTACTTTTGCGGCGCCCCTGCCGACTGCGGTACTGATACCCGCCGCACCCTGGCCTATGACCGGCGGGGCTCCCTTGTAGGCGTCCTTCATCGGCGCCGTTAACTTTCCGACCGCGGCGCCTATCTTCGCGCCTGCGGCTGTGACTCCTGTCTTGTCGCGTACTAGCTTGCCTAAGGCCTTGTCGGCTCCCCTGAGTTTCCCGTAGAGGCCTTTGCCTGCGGACTTCCCGCCCTTAGTCGACTTCATGGCCGACGAGACCTGGGCGGACATGCCGGTCTTCTCCCCTTCCTGGGCTTCCGCGCCCATCCCCTTCTTCATTTCTCCGGCCACAATCCCAGACACGCCTCCAGCAGCCCCCATCGTGCCCTTGAGCGCCTTCCCGCCGGCCTGCTTCAGCCCTGACGTCACGGCCTTTTTAGCCATGCTTTCGGCTGCGCCGCCGACATGCTTGATTAGCTGGCCTGCGACCTTGGAGACGGCCTTTATGCTCTGTCCCGCCACAGTGGACGCCGCCTGCACGCCTGCGCCGCCCGCGGTCGCGCCCGCTCCCGCCACGATTGTGGGAACACCCACCACAGCCCCCACTACTGTACCCGATGCTGCGGAGCCTGCCTTGATTCCGGCCTGCCCTGCCGTTTGCGTCGCCATTCCCCCGGCCTTGCCTGCACCCTCTACTGCGCTGCCCGCCGCGTTTCCTGCGGACTCCACGCCCTGGCCTGCCGCGGAGCTGAGGCCGCTGCCTTGTCCTGAGGCGCCCATCAGCCTGCCGCTCATTACGTCCTTGCCGCCCTGTCCGGTCGCGCCTCCGGCGAGGCTCTTGACGCCGCTGCTGACTCCCTTCAAGCCTCCCATCGTGGCTTTGCTGGCGGCGTTCAGGGAGGCCATCATGAGGGCTTCTCCGCTTTGCGCCTGCATCAGCTGCCCAGTCGCGACCATCCCGGTCCCGACCGGACCCCCCTGGAGCTGGCCGGCCGCTGTCATTGCGGCGCCCATGGTCTCCATGGCGCCGGTCACTATGAGGGGGGCCATGACTATGCCTAAGAGGAACACGATGGCCAGGAAGACGCCGTTGTTCCTGTCAACGCCGTTGCCTATGTTCACTATGACGAGGCCGGCGATGATTAT
>JBFYKH010000079.1:0-59355 GCA_041306075.1 Candidatus Altarchaeota archaeon | reverse complement strand
TAATGCGTCGAATCAGCAGCTGCACATAACTAACTTGTGGATTAATGCGAGCAATGTCGACCAGCGCATTACCTCCCTGGAGGTCTATGGTTCGCCGTCCTCGGGCAATAATATCACCCAGCTTTGGGGCAACGTGAGCTCGACGGTCATTAATATGACTGCTTTGCGCAGCAACGTCTCCTCGATGGTCGTGAATATCACAGCCCTCCAGGGTAATGTCTCGGCAGCTGTTGTGAACATAACCGCCCTCCAAGACAACGTCACCGGCCTGTGGACTAACGCATCGAACCAGGACGCCAGGATAATCGGCCTCGAAGCCGCCAACAGACCCTACTGGGTCGACGACGGCAGCGCAATCGCAAGCAACGTCAGCATCCGAAGCGGAAACGTGAACGTGACCGGACGCTTGGACGTGTCAGGCGGAGACGCAACAGTCCGGCAGGACTCGAAGGTAGGGTTCGAAGGCCCCTCCGGCGACTCATACATGATGTTCAACTCGACGGCCGGCTGGCTGTCGATGTACGTCAACGGCCAGGAGGTGGCGAGATACAAGCCTTAAGCTTCAATGCATAAAATAAGATGCGTGAAATGTTAGTCGGGAAAACGGCGGGTAAGGCGTCCCCGGGCCTCCAGGCCCGGCTCAGCATAGCGTTGGCCCTAGTCCTCCTGGCAGCGTCTCCTAACGTATCCGCCTCAGCAGGGCAAACCGTCACATTCACCTCCCTTCCGAACGGCATAGGCTTATACGACTCCTCCGACAACCAACTCACCTCCGATGCGTCGGTGGACCCGGCTGAAACATACTACTTTAAGGGGGCGTCAGGCTCGACGAGGCTAGTCGGGTTCACCATAACCGGTTCGCCTGACCTAACCCCTGTGGCATTGAACTACACTGGCAGCCAAATATTCTTCAGCTTCGGGGGGGTCATAGATGTCTCGGCAACGCACACCCTACTCTTGCCAGTGACTGATGGTGCGGGAGTCTATGTCTGTCCAACAGCGTCGTCCATTGGCCAGGTCAACCAGGGATGCGCTGGCGTCCTATCATTCACCCGGCAGGAGTGCGCTCAGGCTACGACGAAGAGCTCTATAACCTGCAGACTCAGCGGCAACTCCTACGCGGTATCCGGCCTCACATCCACTGGGATGGGCTATCTCCCGACGACCAGGCTCCTAGTCTGGGACCACACTAACGCCAGCTTCAGCGTCGGCGACAACGCCAACGCCACCGGATACGCCGCCACGGCCCTCGGCAACGGAGACGCCCTAGGAACGCTGTCCCTCGCAGCCCAAGGTGGTACGGCGGCAGGTCCCTACGCCCTAGCCCTCGGAATCAGCACATACGCCGGCAATACATCCTCGGTCGCCATAGGATACTCGGCATTCTCCACGGCCTACAGCAGCGTCGCATTGGGATACCTCGCCAACGCCACAGGAAACTACTCGATAGCGATAGGTGCCAACATACTCGCACAAGGACTAAACTCACAGGCATTCGGCCGCGACCTCACGAACCCGACAGCGAACAGTTTCGCCGTCGGCTTCGGCGACATAACCCTTAATGTGACCGACAACCTAGTCCGAGTCGTCGGAGACGTGAATGCGACGGGCGTCGTCTGCGATGGCGCTGGCAACTGCCTGAACCTGGTGGGCGGCTTGGCGAACGCGAATAACATCACCCAGTTGTGGGGTAATGTGAGTTCGACCGTGGTGAACGTGACGGCGTTGCGCGGCAACGTCAGCGAGGTTGTCAACAACATCACCGGGTTGCGTGGCAATGTCTCCTCGGCGATTGTGAACATCACTGCCCTACAGGGCAACGTCACCGGCCTCTGGACGAACGCATCCAACCAGGACGCCCGGATAATCGGCCTCGAAGCCGCCAACAGGCCCTACTGGATAAACCAGAGCGGCAGCATCAGCTCGAACGCCTCCATTAACAAAGGCAACGTGAACGTCACAGGGAACCTGACAGTCGCTGGAAACATTGTTGGGGTTGGCTCCTCGGCGACTGGCGGCAATACCTTCGCTTTTGGTGGCGGCGAGGCGTCTGGGTATGCTGCAGTCGCTTTTGGCGGCGGCCAGGCTTCCGGCAACTACTCCCTTGCAGTCGGCGACCCAAGATGGGGGTCACCCGGAAGCAGCGGAATCGGCTCGCTGGCAGTCGGTTCCGGCGCAGTCGCATTCGGTAACTATGCGGCTGCCATAGGTCTCGCAAACGGGATAGACCTCACTTATGCCAGCGGCGAGGCGTCATTAGCTGTAGGTAAAGGGGCTAAGGCCTATGGGGACTATTCCCAGGCGTTTGGTGAATGGACTCAGGCTTACGGGAAGGGTTCTTTCGGCGCAGGCCTAGGCTCAACCATCAATACCCACCGCGTCGATGGAATCTCATCAGTAATAATCGGTTACGATAACCAGGCCCCCGGCAACTACAGCCAGGCCTTCGGCTACATGGCAAATGTGACAAGCAACTACGCGATGGCAGCGGGCTTAAACATCCTAGCCGGCCCTGGAGCAAGCAGTTTCGCGTTTGGCCGGAACTTCACGAATCCTACTGCCAACAGCTTCCAGGTCGGCTTCGGAGACGCGACGTTGAACGTGACCGACAACCTGGTAAGGGTCATCGGAGACGTGAACGCCACCGGTCGGGTCTGCGACGGCACGGGATACTGCATCCAGCCCGGGGGTGGGGGATATGTCCCGTTCTGGCTTGACCAGGGCGGCAGGATAACGACCAACGCCAGCATCGACAGCGGGAACGTGAATGTCACCGGGAACCTGACAGTCACCGGCCGGCTGGGTGTGGGGACGTCTAATCCGGCGAGCTTCCTGGAGGTGCAGGCTAACGCCCGCGACGGCCTCATATACTCAACCACATACAGTCCGGCGCTCCAAGCCTACCAGTCCGGCATCGTCGGCAGGAAGGCCAGGGGCACTTCAACCTCTCCGACCGCTGTGACGGCGGGGGAGAACCTCCTGGCGTTGGCCGGGCGGGGCTATCATGGCACTGCGTTCTCGGCGATGAGTAATGCGCTAATAACCCTCCAAACAGAGGAGGACTTCAACTCCACTCACCAGGGGACGAACATACAGTTCGAGACCACCGGCCTCGGACATACCTATAACGACAGGACGGAGCGGATGAGGATATCAGCCGATGGTTACGTAGGCATCAACACGTACACGCCCTCAGAGCGGCTGCACGTCAACGGCACAGCGAACGTCACAGAAGACGTATACGCTGGCGGCGACATTAACGCGACCGGCATCGTCTGCGACGGGGCCGGCAACTGCCTGAACCTGGTGGGCGGCTTGGCGAACGCGAATAACATCACCCAGTTGTGGGGCAATCTCAGCTCGGCAGTGACTAATGTTACTGCATTGCGCGATAACGTTTCCTTGGCTGTGGTGAATGTTTCTGCGTTGCAGGGTAACGTCACTGGTTTGTGGAGTAACGCTTCGAACCAGGACACTCGCATCATCGCGTTGGAGGGTGCGGGCCCAGCCAACGCGAACAATATAACTCAGTTGTGGGGTAATTTGAGTTCGACCGTGGTTAACGTGACAGCGTTGCGCGGCAACGTCAGCGAGGTCGTTAGCAACGTCACCGGGCTGCGCGGGAACGTTTCGGCGGCCGTCGTCAACATCACCGCCCTCCAAGGCAACGTCTCAGCCCTGTGGACTAATGCGAGCGTCCAGGAGAGTAGGATAGCGTCTGTTGAGAGTGTAGTGAGGCCTTACTGGGTTAACGAGAGCGGCAGCATATCAAGCAACATCAGCATCAACAAAGGCAATGTGAACGTGACAGGGAACCTGACCGTCACGGGCACGCGCTTGGTACTATACGGCTCGCCCTCAGCCCTCATAGTAGACTCGGGGGACGTAGTGTTCGGCGGATACATGACAAGCGAAAACTTCGTATATAATGACTCGCTCGGCTCAGTGGCTATCGGCGGGTCTCAAGCCACGAATAGCAGGGCATTCGCCGCAGGCAGTTGCATAGCCAGCGGCCAAGAGTCTGCATGCCTTGGCGGCAATGTAATGGGATTGAATGTTGTCGATAATACCTTTGGGGTTGTTCTTGGCGGAGCAAACAACGCCGTGAACGGACAATCAGCGGCAATCCTGGGCGGTGAACACAACCTAGTGGAGCGGGCGAACTCCGCCGTCATAGGCGGCGCATACAACTCCATAACCAATGAAAACTCCGTCGTACTCGGCGGCTCGAACAACATGGTCAGTGGACGTGGCTCGACAGCGGCTGGCTACCGCGTCAATGTCACAGGTAACTACAGTTTGGCGGCAGGATACAACATCCAGGCCGGCACAGCAACGGCGAACGCTACACAATACGTCTTCGCATTCGGCAGGGACTTCGTTAATCCGACAACCGATAGTTTCCAGGTCGGTTTCGGCCAGAATGCGACGTTGGTCGTGAATGCGACCCGCGTCGTCGTCCCCGACACCAAGGTGATGTGCTTCGGCTCGGCCTGCGACGCCTGCATGTACTGGAACGGCACCCACATGGTCCAGGAAAGCCCGTGCA
The DNA here is from genome assembly GCA_041306075.1 of Candidatus Altarchaeota archaeon. Classification (GTDB taxonomy): domain Archaea; phylum Altiarchaeota; class Altiarchaeia; order IMC4; family SCGC-AAA252-I15; genus JAHIYG01. The sequence goes on along the minus strand of JBFYKH010000079.1, from coordinate 54,806 downwards.
CGAGATAAAAAGGTGTTGGTCGGCTCTGTTCAGCCGAGCAGGCTTTTCCCGTCCATCCCGTCGGGCTTCCTGACCCCTACCGCCGCCAGTATTGTCGGGGCCACGTCCGTCTGCGAGGCGGAGCCGCTGCCGAGCCTCGCGTTCGAGAATAGGACGCCGGGGACGTACGATGGGTCGACGAGGTGGTCGCCCCTCCACTTCTTCGTGTTCGGCACGAAGACTTCCGGGGTGAGGCCGCCGATGGCCGTCTGCCAGGCCATCCTGTAGCCGGGGTTGTAGCCGACCACTATGTCGGGGGCGTCCTTCACGTAGGGGCCGCTGTAGATATCCTCCCTCAGGTAGGCTCTGTGGACCGGCCTCCTGCCGTTCGCGGGGTCGGTCATTGCTTCGAGCCTCCCTTGAAGCTCCCTGGCGAACGCCTGCCTGTCCTCCACTATGCCCCCGTCCTCCCTCCCCCTGGCGTTCACGTAGACGCTGTTGAATCCGAGGGAATAGGCCTTGGTCTTAGTCCAGTCCACGTACTCGAAGAGCGCGCCGTCCTGTCCCTCCGGAGGCTCCCTTGTCAGCGCCATATAGCCGTTCTCGACGAGCCAGCGGTTCATGCTCACGCCCTTCTCATATGAGGTGAAGCCGTGGTCGGACACCACCAGAAGGAGAGTCCTATCGTCTAGCCTCGGGAGGACTTCCCCTATGAGCCTGTCCTTGCCCTCATAGTATCCGGCTATGGCGTCGTCCAGCACTAGCTCCCCGCCTTCGAGCATGCTCTGGTTCCACGTCACGTGCTGGACCCTGTCGCTCGAGTCGTACACGAACGCGAGGATTCCGGCGTCCCTGGCCAGGAACAGGTCAAGCTCCCGCCGGAACATCCGGTCCCGCTCCCCCTCGATGTCCACTATCTGGGCGATGAACGCGTTTTTGTCGAGTTTGCCGTCCACGTAGCCGTCGGTCTCCTCAGGCATCCCGAGGGTGTAGTAGAGGCCTATTTCCCGCGCCAGCTGTGCGGAATAACCATCAGGCTTCGAAATCGAGACCACTGGGTTCTCGGGGTCGATCTGCACCGCGGTGACGTACATCCTCAGGGGCTCGGCTGAAGACACGTAGGCCTTGAAGGTCCCGTAGGCTGTCTTGAAGGCGCTCACCTTGAACTTCGCCCGCACCCAACCGCTCCACCTACCATCCTCTACCGTGTATTCGAGGCCGTCGACGGTCAGCTTGACCTTCCCCGGGGCGGCATCTATCCTCATCGGCGCCGTTACGTCCGCGACCTCCCCGGACTTCACGGTCTTCGGCCCCCAGACATGGGTCGCCGCCGAGCCTGCGGTCAGGTCTAGTGTCACCACCCTGTTGGAGGACTTCTCAGACTTCGCGTCCTTGTCGGACGTGTAGTATGTGTACCCTGACAGGAAGCCTTTGATGTCCGGGACGCCGAGGCCAGAAAGCATGTCCCCCTCAACATCCTCGGGCGGGAACGTGACCGGCCAGCGGATTACGGTGGTCTTCACGCCTGCGGCCGAGGCGCTCCTCCAGAAAGGCGTCGCCTTCACGTACGATTCGTAGCTCGTGCCCGCCAGGCCGCTCTTCGTCTTCGCGAGCGAGAGCTCCGGCATCCGGGTCCTCTCGTCCCTCCTGATGAAGTCGAATATGTTGTGCCTGCCCGGGTTGGAGCCGGTTGCCATGGAAGTCCAGGCTACCGGGCTGTGGGGGGGCGTGCTCGTGTCCAAAGCCATGTAGGCGCCTGACTCGGAGAGGCGCTTGAAGTTCGGCAGCCTCCCCTCGGCCATCAGCCTCCCGGTAATCTTAGGGTCCATCCCGTCTATCCCGATGACCAGAACCTTCCTGTACTTCGCCTCAGGCATAACGCCTCCTCCTGCGTGGTATAACGCCGCGTAAGCCAATGCAGCCACCGCCAGCGCGGCCAATGCCGCAATCACACTAACGTTTTTCATTTAATTCATATAACCGAGCGACTTAAGTATGCCTGAGTCTTTTTCCGTCATGGTCCCGACAGGGAGCGTCAAGCCATCCCTCCACGCGGAGGCCAGGCGCTCCATCAGCCTCTTCCTTAGGGCTTCTTTTTCAGCGCCGCAGCCTTCTGAGTCAAGCTCAAGAGGGTCATGGGATAGGTCGTAGCACTCGTACCTCGCGCCTTCGCACGCGCCACCTTCGGAGTCCGCTGGATTACATAAATCCTTGGCAAGGAATTTCATCGTCCTAGTCCTCACGGCCGCCCTCTGGAAGACGGGGCCCTCCTTCCTCTCGATGAACACGTCGTCGTGAACCGCCGCCCCATACAGCGCGGGCGCCCAGTCTCTCCCGTCGGGCGAGGCGGCCCCCCGCCAGCCGAGACCGAGATAGGCCGTTACAGTCGGGGGGACGTCCATGAGGGAGACGAGCTCGCGGACCCGCGTTCCAGCTACTCTTCCGTCCGGGTAGCGGACTATCAAGGGGACCTTCGAGTTGTCCTCGTACACCTCCCCTCCGTGCTCGAAGTAGTAGGCGTGTTCGCCGAGGCCCTCCCCGTGGTCGCTCGTCAGGATGACGAGCGTCTTCTCGAGGAGGCCGCGTTCACGGAGGCTCGCAATCAGCCGGCCGAACTCGTGGTCGACGTACCTGACTTCGCCGTCGTACTGGTCGATGTAGTATGCGGCGTCGGTGGCGTCGCCGCTTCTTGGTGCATCCGGGAGAATCTGGTACGGCGGCAGCATGCCGACTTTGACCCACGATGGCTCTGCGTGGGTGTAGAGTCCGCGGTAGCCTTCTGGGGGGTAATAGGGCCCGTGGGGGTCGATGTAGTGTATCCACAGGAAGAATTTCCCCACGCTGCGGCCGTCAAGCCATTTATACACTGCATCATTCGTCTCGGCCGCGTCCCTCTCCCCTACATCCCTCCTGTTCATCTCCTGCCTCGTGAAGTCGTAGTCGTAGACGTCGAAGCCTCTCTGGAATCCCCCGAGGCCCGGCTGAAGCACCCAGTTGCTCACGAACGCGGCGGTGTGCCATCCGCCGTCCCTTAGCCACTCCTGGAGCAGGGGCGTCTTGTCCGCTATTGGGACGCTGTGTTCCCTGACGCCGTGACGGTACGGGTAGATGCCGCTCAGCATCGAGGCGACGCTCGGATTCGTCTTCGGCCTCGGGGTCACGGCGTTGTCGAACACCACCGACTCCCTGGCGAAAGCGTCGATGTTCGGGCTCGTGCCCCTCCCGTAGCCGTAGACTCCGAGGTGGTCTGCGCGGAGGGCGTCGACGGAGATTAGTATTACGTTGCAGTCCGGGCATCCCTCTGAAGACACCTGGCGCCAGCCAAGGAACAACAGCGCCGTTAATATGGCGGCTACTGCCGCCGCCTTCCAAAAAACCTTGACCATAAAGCCCCAACTCCTGCCTTTATGCTGCCATAGAACCTGTAGGCCACTCCCGCAGCCACTGCGAAGGCGCCTGCCAAAAGTGCGTAAATCGCTCCTCCCATCCCCCCGACTATCATCCCTCCGGTGCCTGGGTCTATGTATCCGGAGGCGGTGTCAGCGAGCGCTGTAGCGGCCAATAATGCGAGAATCCGTCGTATATTCATCCTGGAATTACATTAGGGTTGGGCCGTATATAAGCCCCGTCAGAACAGATACTTTTCCCGTGCTCTCTACCCCAATCTACTTTTAAACCAAACACGAATCTCCTATCAGCGCATGGGTGGTTGGCTGAAATGACTATCCGCTTGGATCAAAGGGGTATGCCGAAACCAGGGAAACCGGGCTTCGGTAGGCCGGGAAAGGGTCCGGGACTAGGAGGCGAAGAAAAATGGAGACAACCCCCATGAAAATGGCGTCGAAGACGGAGAAGGCGCAGAGAGCGTACCTGGAGTGGGACAAGACATACGCCTACTACCAGCTCGGCTTCAACCCAAGGCTCATATAGCCTCCCATACCCCGCTTATTTCTTTAAGCGGACATATACTTGAAGATGAAGCCCAGGGACATACTGCTCGCCGAGGAGACGCTCTTCAGGGACGAGGAGGTCTTCACCCCCTCATACGTTCCCGAGGACTTCGCCCACAGGGACGACCAGATAAGGGAGATAACACTGTCCCTGAAGCCGGGGCTCAGGGGCGTCAACCCGGTCAACACGCTCGTCCACGGGCCCCCGGGCACCGGGAAGACGACGGCAGTCAAGTACATATTCAACGAGGCGGCGAAGACGTCCGGGAAGCTCGCCGCGGTATACGTCAACTGCGACGACTACAACACACGCTTCAGCATATTCTCGCGGATACACGAGGCCGTGATAGGCCATTCGCCGCCGGACACTGGCAAGCCGCTGAACGCAGTCAAGGAGAAGGTGTTCAAGAAGCTCCAGAAGGAGGGCAGAAGCCTCGTCGTGGCGCTGGACGAGATAGACCAGCTGTTCCTCAACAACACAGTAGACTCGCTGCTCCTGGACCTCCTGAAGGCCCACACCACGTACGGGTACGACAAGGTCGGCGTCGTCGGGATACTCATAGACGAGAACATCCTACTGGACCTGGACCCGAAGACGGCCAGCGTCTACAGTCCCGTCAAGGTCGACTTTCCGCCATACAGCCTGTCCGAGGCCAGGGACATACTTTCGACCAGGGTGCGGTACGGCCTGTACGACGGAGTACTCTCCGACGAACTCCTGGACTATGTCGTCGAGAAGACTGTGGAGGCCGCCGACATGAGGGTCGGGATAGACCTGATAAGGCGCAGCGCCCTCCTCGCTGAGAAGGACGCCTCGCGCAGCATCACCCGGGAGCACGTCACGGAGGCTTACGAGCGGGACTCCCGGAAGGTGGGGCTAAGGAAGGCGATAGCATCCCTCGACGATGTCGAGCGGAAGCTCCTGTCCCTCATCGCATCGGAAGACGGGGTGCGCTCGGGAGAACTCTACCTGAAGCTGAAGGGGTATGCCGGCACGGGCGTGAAAAAGTACAACCAAATCGTCGCGAAACTGGAGAACGCCGGCCTCGTGGCGTCGGAGCCGCTGCCCGGCCCTGGCCAGAGCAGGCGGCTGAAGCTCAGGCATGCGAAGACGGACGTCCTGGAGCAGCTCGGCTAATTCGGCCGAAGCCGAACCAAATCATCAGCTTTTATTACGTCCCTCATGGAATAACATACCATGAACTCCGGTAAACTATTGCTTGTGCTGCTCATCACCGCAGCGCTGGCCACATCGGGATGTAGCGCACCGGCTCCGGAACAGTATTCCGGGGACGGCGGTTTGGAAGTGACTGTGTACAACAGCGACCTCGGGGTCGTGAAGGAGGCGAGGCAGATGAGCCTCAGGGACGGCGAGGGCTGGTACTCCTTCGAGGGCGTAGCCTCCCGCATCGACCCAACGAGCGTGAAGCTGTCCTCGAAGGACGGTTCGTTCGACGTGCTCGAGCAGAACTACGAGTACGACCTCGTGAGCAAGGCGAAGATACTCGAGAAGTACCTGGGCCAGAGGATTCAGGGCTCGCTCGTCGTGGGGGACACGAAGGAGCCGGTGTCCGGGATGCTGTTGGCCAGCCAGGGCGGGGAGCTCATACTCAAGCTCGACGACGGGAGCATCAGGATAGTCTCGGTCAGCGACCTCCTCCTGCCGTCCCTGCCTGAGGGGCTGATAATGAAGCCCACGCTCGAATGGCTCCTGTCGAACAAGGGGGCCGGCCAGAAGACCGCTGAGCTGTCATACATGACATCCGGCATAAGCTGGGCTGCCGACTACGTCCTCGTCACCGACAAGGACGACAAGGCGATGGACCTGAACGGCTGGGTGACCGTAAACAACAACGCAGGGACCACATTCAAGGACGCAGCGCTCAAGCTCGTCGCGGGCGACGTCAACCTCGTGAGGCCGCCGCAGCCATCGTACGCCAGGTACGACATGGCATATGAGACGAAGTCTGGGGCGTCGCAGTTCCAGGAGGAGTCGCTGTTCGAATACCACATGTACGACCTCCAGAGGAGGACGACGCTGAAGGACAACGAGCAGAAGCAGCTGAGCCTGCTCGCCAGCCAGGGCTCGAAGGTGGCGAAGGAGTACGTCTTCGAGAACGACGGGACATGGTACTGGGGCGGCTCCGACGCGAAAGGCAAGATACAGGTTAAATTGAACTTCAACAACAGCAAGGGCAACGGCCTCGGGATGCCGCTTCCGAAGGGGAAGGTCAGGGTGTTCAAGGCCGACAGCGAGGGCAGGCTCCAGTTCCTCGGCGAAGACCAGATAGACCACACGCCGAAGGACGAGACCGTCAGGATACTGGTCGGCAACGCGTTCGACATAGTCGGCGAACGCAAGCAGATGAACGTCCGCGACCTCGGCTGCCAGCACGAGATAACCTGGGAGTCGACGCTCAGGAACCACAAGAGCGAGGCTGTGACGGTGACTGTCATAGAGAGCGCCTTCTGGGACTGGACGATAACCTCCGAGAACCACCCGCACATCAAGGAGAGCAACAGGCGGATACGCTGGAACGTGCCCGTAAAGGCAGGCGGCGAGTCGAAGCTGACCTACACCATACGATACAACTGGTGCTAGGCTGCAAGGCCGCATGCGGCCCCCGTTTGGGGGCCGCGGCACCCTTTTTTAATCGTCCGTTCAATAGGGTAAGCGAACATGCCGCAACCTCATGTCATACTGACGACCACGGCGAGCGTCGACGGCAGGACGATGCCAGAGAACCCGGGCCTCCTGTCCAACCGCCTGGAGGAGAACAGGATACAGGAGCTCAGGGCGAAGGTGGACGCGGTCCTCACGAGCGCGGAGCGCATAATACAGGAGGACATCAACTTCCCTATAAAGGACCCCCGCGGCCCCGAGCCGGCTATAGTGGTGGCCGACAAGGACGGCACAACACCCCCTGCGGCCGCGGTCTTCAAGAACCGCTCCCGGAAGGTCATACTCGTGACATCCAAGAGGGCTTCCAAGACCAAGGTCCAGCGCCTACAGGACGCGCGGCCTGACCTGGTGGTCATGGAGCTCGGCGAGTATGCGGTCAACCTGGAGGACATGCTGTGGGACCTGCACCGCGCAGGCCTCAGGAACATACTCCTTGAGGGGGACGACGCCTTCAACCAGCGGATGCTGGACCACGGCCTCGTCGACGAGGTGTTCGTCCTCGTGGCACCCATGGTCGTAGGAGACGGCGCTCCGAACGTCCTCGGGGGCAAATACGACCGGCGGATTGACATGCAGCTTGAGGGGATACTCCAGTACGGGGACCACGTCGTCCTACACTACAACGTGATCCGGCACAGGAGATAGTCTGCGCCGTTAAAGGCATGCGCTTCAACATGCAATCGATTCAACTCTTAAGGGCGTCGGTCAACAGGGTCAAAGCCTCTTTTTCCGGCGAATCCTCGGTCGTCTTACTGTTTGCGGCCTACCTGTTGGCTGGGTTCCTGGTGCTTGATGCATATGGGACACATTGGGACCAGGAGAGAAACACCGAATATGGGAGGGCAGCGTACGAACACGTCTTCGAAGGCAGGTTGTCCGGGCTGGTTCTGGATAGCGAGCATGCGAGGATTCACGGCCCGGTCTTCGAGGTCTTGGCTGTGGCGGTCGGGCGGGTCCTGGGTGTTGCGGATGACGGGGGCTTGGCTAGGATATCCCATGTGCTGACGTTCCTCCTCTTTTACTGCGGGGTGGTTGCCTTCTACCTCCTCTGCAGGCGGCAGTACGGCGGGTGGGCGGCGGGCCTTTCAGGATGTCTCATGCTCGTCTTGAGCCCCAGGGTCTTCGCCGGCTCGTTCTACAACTCGGTCGACATCTCATGCCTCGCGCTGTTCACAGTGAGCGCATACACGATGATGCGCTTTCTCGATGACTTCCGGGTGTCACATGCAATCCAGCATGGTCTCGCATGCGCCCTCTTGACCGACGTCAGGAACTTCGGAGTCCTCGTGCCCGCTTTGACCGTGCTATTCGCCGCGGTCGAGCTCGCCAGACGGAGGACCCGGGGGGGAGGCGTCCGTGAGGTACTTTACCCTCTTATCGCGTTCGCCGCCTGTTACGCCTTATTCACGGTCCTACTATGGCCTTACTTGTGGGATGACCCCCTGGGGAATTTACTGGGCTCGTTCACGTACGCTGTCAAGCCCCTCTTTACGCCTTTATCAACAACATATCTCGGAGACTCCATTGCCCCTAACGACGTCCCATGGCACTACACTCCGGTATGGATGCTGGCTACCATACCCCCCCTGTACACGCTCCTGTTCCTCGCCGGCTTGGCTTTTATCCTGAAATCGGTCATGGAACGGCCTTGGTATTTCGGGCCTGACAGGAGAAACGAGGTCTTCTTCGTCATCTGGCTTATTCTCCCGTTAGTCGCGGTAGTCCTTACTGGAACGCCGCTTTGGGGTGGCTGGAGGCATCACTTCTTCATATACCCCGCATTTGTAGCGATATCAACCGGCGGCCTAGTGGGGCTAACGCGTCTCTTCGGCTCTTTGCGTCATCCCGCGGCTGGCAGGGCCCTTAATATTGTCCTCCTAGCCGCCGTCTTGCTTACATTCATGTCCGTGGCAGGATACATACTGGCGAACCATCCGCACGAGGAACTGTACTTCACCATCCTAACCCCCTCGGCGACGCCGGTCCGGGGCTTCGGCCTCGGACCACAGGGAGCATTCTACTATGAGGGTCTTGGCTACATCCTGCGCAGCGACCCGGGTGCAGACCTGGCAGTATCCGCATATTGTCCGGGCGACGGATACCTGCTGGGGGAGAACATGGGGTTGCTGCCGCCTCAGGAGGGTAAACGGATACGGGCCGTATCGTATGCGCCGCCTAAAATCACTCCGGATTACCTGCTGTCCAGCTGCACGTCCGGCCCTGAAGCCATCCACGGCTACTCCGAGGTCTACGACATATCGGCGGGAGAAGAGACTGTCTTGACGGTCTACCGGCGGGGCGTATGACTATGCGGGAATTCACCTGCTAGCCCAGGCAATGAACTTCAGGGCGTTGAACGGCAGGCTGAACGCCCCCCTCCAGGACAGCATCCCGGCGGCTTCAATCAGCGGCCGGGGCCGCAGGTAGAACTCGCGGTAGGCTCTCCGGCGCCAGTGCATGATGCGTTCGGCCGGGAAGCCGGGATAGGAAAGGGCCGCGCCGCCCTGATGCACACTGTCCCAGTCGCCCTTGAACCATCCGTTCCTCAAGGCCATCCCGTAGAATTCGCTTGCCGGGAACGGCGTTGCCGTGTAGAACTGCGCGAAGGTCAGCCCGAGCGTCTTCGCGAACTCCACAGTCTTCCTGGCGGTCTCCTCCGTCTCGCCCGGCAGCCCGATTATAAAGTGCCCGATAGTCCTCAATCCCGCCTTCCTCGCAGCCTCGACAGCGGATTTGGACTGGCTTAGGGATATGCCCTTCCCGGTTTTGTCCAGCACGGCCTGGCTTCCCGACTCTATGCCGAACGAGACCATCCTGCAGCCGGCCTCGTGCATCCTGGCTGCGAGGTCAGGGTTGAACCTGTCCACCCGGGTCGTGCAGTACCACCTGCAGTCCAGGCTCAGGCCATGCGAGACCAGGCCGTCGCACAGGCTCCTCATCCTCTGTGCGTCCAGCGTGGCGAGCTCGTCCCAGAGCATCCAAACACTTATCCCCAGGCTTCTGGACAGCCATTTCAGCTGCCCGACCATGTACTGTGCGGAATGGAAGCGGGGCCTCCCACCGAGGTATGGCATAACGCAGTAGATGCAGCGGTGGGGGCAGCCCCTCCCTGAGCGGACGAACATCCAGCGCTCGCCGGTCAGCGGGAACCTGTACTCTGGCAGGAGGTCGTACGCGGGGAACGGGAGCCTGTCCAGGTCCGGCTCGTTCCAGAGGCCTCCGTCCCACCCCCTCATCGAAACCCCTTGCGACCTAGGTTCGCCGTCGAGGATTCTCATCACCGGCGTTTCGGGCTCCGAGCGGACCACGTAGTCGACGCATGGGTGTCCCCCCAGTATCTCCTCGTGGAACACGGTAGCGTATTCGCCGTAGATTATCGTCCTGGCGCCGGTGGCCTCCTTCACGGCCTTTAGGGCGTCCAAGTCGGAGCGGATGGTCGGCGTGGACGTGTTTGCTACGACGTACTCCGGCCCGTAGGCTTCAGCCTCCCGCAGGCACTCCTTGAGCGTCATTCCCGAGCCGATGCAGTCGAGCATCCTAAGCCCGTGTCGTTCCCTCACGGAGCCGCCTATGCTCGCGAATGTCGTCGGCGGGAACGGTGTGAGCCACGCGTCAGCCTCGCTCTGGCACCTCCCCTCCCTGCTGTAACCCCTCCCGTGCGCCGGTGGGTTAAGTAAAAGAACCTTCATGTCACACCAGGTTCTTGAGCACCCTCCATAGAATCACGGGCCCCTCGGACGCTAATTTGATGCCCGAAGACCCCTTTACCCGCCGCACCTCCCTGCTCGGGGTCTCCCCCACCCTATAGCCGCTCTTGACGCATTTCATGGTCAGCTCGGACTCTAAGTCGAACCTGTCTGATTCCAGGCGAAGTTTCCTGGCCACGTCTGCCTTCAAAGCCCTGAACCCGTTCTGGGTGTCGGTCAGCCTCACGCCCCAACGGTAGTTTATGATGAGGGTTATCGCAAGACACGCGACTGCCCTTGCCGCCTCCGTCATCGTGCCATCGAACTCCAGGCTGCCTCCGAGCATCCTCGAGGCCACCACCATATCCTCCTCCCCCTCGAGTATCGGCTTCACGACCGACGGGATGTCCCCGGGGAGGTGGGAGCCGTCGGCGTCGAAGAACACAAGGATGTCGGCGTCCACCCGCTCGATGGCCGCCCGGAGCGCGTCGCCCTTGCCGCGGCCGCTGTCCACGATGACCTCCACGCCCCGGCCGGCCGCTACTTCACGGGTGCCGTCCCGGGAATGTAGGCTGTCGACGACGACGACGCGGTAACCCAGTCCCCGGACGGAGTCTATGACACGGCCTATCGTCGCCTCCTCGTTCCTCGTGGGGATGACGACGCACACGTCCATCCCTCACTATTTCGGCTTAACCCAAATAAATATCGTCGTCGGGCGCTGGCTTACGGGTCGTGTCTGCCAGGCGAAAAGGCCTTCAGCGTCTTCTTTTGCCTCTGTCCTTTCTTGCCGCAAGCTGGGGCGAGTACACGTATCTGATGTAGTTGTCGCAGACCCTGCACGCAGAGTAGTCCTCCTCGATCAGCTTTCGCCCGCGTCTGCCCATCGACGCCGCAAGTTCTTCGTTTTTCAGGATTTCCTCCAAGGCCTCTGCCATGGCGAGCGTGTCGCCTTTTTTGACTAGTCGGCCGGTCTTGCCGTCCCGGACGTAAGCGTGTATGCCCCCGACGTCGTAGGCTACGACCGGGGTCTCCATGCAGAGCGCTTCGGCTCCGCTTCTGCCGAAGGCCTCGTAGTATGTTGGGAATGCCATCGCGTCGGCCATGTGCAGCCAGTCGCGTATGTCTCCCTGGCTCTGGGCGGGAAGGACTATGATGTTGTCCCCCACTCCGGCCTCCTCGGCGTTCTTAGACATGCTCTCCGCGTATTTTCTGTTCCCGACCGTTCCCATCACCGCCACCTTGAAGCCGTCCCCGAACCTCGTGCGCAGGCGCTTTGCGACTTCCACGAGGTCCGCCTGGCCTTTGTCGGGCTCGATTCTCGCGTGGTATACCACCAGCTTCTTCCCGGCTAGGCCGTGTTCGGCGGCGATTTCGGCGCATCTTCCGGCATCCGCCTTCTCGGGGCTGAAGAATTCTGTGTCAAGGGGGTTGCCGACTATCAGCTGGTCCCTGCCCGCGTACTCCGCGCCCGCTTCCTCGGATATCGCGCAGAGGGAGGCGGAGGCGTAGGGGGACTTGCGTCCGCGGAGGGCGGCGTCGTATGTTCTGAGGTTGACCCCCCTTCCCCTCACCGCCTTCATAAGGCCCTTTTGGGCGAGCTCAAGCAGGAAACCGGGGATGCCGGCCGCCCCCTTGGCCTCGTAGTGTTCCCTGAACACTTCGGCCGCGCGCTTGGCGTACCTGCCGGCCCTGTTGCTCCACGTGATGTTCCGTTTGACGCTGTGGTATGTGACCGACAATCCGGTGTCCAGGGCCTCGGCCATGAGGGCGACTGCGAGACCGGCCTGGCCGCTGGGGTTGTGCATGTGGACCAGGTCGACGTCGTGTTCGCCGATTAGCCTACCGGCGAGCGCCGCGTCCTTCCTCGGGCTCGCTCCGAACCCGAAGACGGGGTGGACGACGACCTCTCCGAGCCAGCCCTCCTTCTTCACCCGGTATTCCTGTTCATCGGCCTTCAACGCCCTGCAGAGGACGTGTATCTTGGCCGGGTAGTCGGCGGCCATGAGTTCGCTGAGGACTTTCAGGTGGATTTCAAGGCCTCCGGCAATCCTCTTTCCGTCGGGCTTTATGCCCTCCCCGTAGTGTCCGCCGTAGACCCGCAGCAGGGTGAACGGTTCCATCAGCCTCTGTTTGTGGCCGAGGGATTTCGCCCACTGTGCATCCACGTCCGGAAGCACCGAGAAGTCAAGCTGCTTCGGGTAGCCGGGGAAGACCGGGTCCAATGTGACCCTGTCGGTAGGCGGCTTAAAGACCGGCCCGCGGTGTGCCATATACATGAACTGGCAGGATTTCCCTAAATATGTGCAATGGCCGGCAGCTCCTTCTGCAGGGCGTTTATATGCGGTCTTTGCGTCAGAATATACTGTCATGAAGCCTGTGGTGCAGCTTGCCCTGGATTTCGTAGACCTGGACAGGGCGTTGAAGGCGGCCTCGGAGGCCTCGGGGAGCGTGGACTGGATTGAGGCCGGGACGCCGCTCATCAAGGCCGAGGGATTGGACGCGGTCCGGGAGCTTAAGCGGAGGTTCCCCGGGAAGGTCATCGTCGCCGACATGAAGATTATGGACGCCGGCCGCCTGGAGGTGGAGGCGGCGGCGAAGGCCGGGGCGGACGTCGTGGACGTCTGCGCGGCTGCGTCCGAGGCCACCATCAGGGAGTGCGTGGACGCCGGGAGGAACTATGGGGCGAAGATAATGGTCGACCTCATAGGGGTCGAGGATGTCGTCGGCCGGTCCAGGCTCGCGGAAAGGCTGGGCGCCGACTATGTGGCGGTCCACACCGCCATCGACGAGCAGATGGAGTCGAAGACTCCGTTCGCGAAGTTGGAGGCGGTCGCCCGAGCGGTCGGCATACCGGTGGCTGCCGCGGGGGGGCTGAACTCGGAATCGGTGGTCGATGCCATCAAGGCGGGCGCCGGGATACTCATCGTCGGCGGGGCGGTGACCAAGGCCGCCGACGCGAAGGCCGCGGCAGGGGCGATACGTAAGGCGGCGGACTCCGGGCGGAGGGTCAAGTCTACTCTGTACAAGCGCAGCGTCGACGTCAGGGGCGTACTCTCCGGGGTGTCGGCCGCGAACGTCTCCGACGCGATGCACAGGGGCGGCGGCCTGGCGGGGCTGGCCCCCATAGCGCCGGGCTGCAGGGCGTGCGGGCCGGCGGTCACGGTCCGGACTTTTCCCGGCGACTGGGCTAAGCCGGTGGAGGCGATAGACGCCGCCGAACCCGGTGATGTGCTGGTTATAACTTCTGGCGGCGTCGGCCCTGCCGTGTGGGGTGAGCTCGCGACCGAGAGCGCGCTGAAGAGGCGGCTGGCAGCCGTCGTCGTCGACGGCGCGGTCCGCGACTCCGACGAGATACGGAAGCTCAAATTCCCGGTGTACTCGCGCCTTAGGACTCCCGCTGCAGGGGAGCCGAGGGGCCTCGGCGAAATCAACGTGCCGATACAGGTGGGCGATGTCGCTGTGAGGCCCGGCGACTGGGTGGTGTGCGACGGCGACGGCGTGGTCGTCGTGCCGAAGGAGAAGGCGGTGGAAGTCGCGAACCGGGCGCAGGATGTCCTGGAGCGCGAGAACAGGATACGCTCGGAGATACGTGGCGGCGGCTCGCTCGGGAAGGTGACGCACCTTCTGAAATGGCAGAAGAAGGCCTAAGTCCTACTGCGCCTTGCCCCTCAAGAGGTCGTATCCGGCCGCTATGAAGTTCAGTGCTATGAACAGTATGTAGACCGGTATCAGGCTGTTCGCGACGAAGTATATGTCCAGCGGCTTCTGCCCGCCCATGAGCCAGAGCACTATGAAGAAGCATATCAGGAGATAGTTCACGAGGCCGGTGAGTATGAGTGTGAGGCTGTTTGCGACAAGCTTCATCCTCCTGAAGACCTCCCGCTCCTGCTCGTCGAACGTCAGCCTGATTATCTCCCTGTCCCCCCGAAGCTGCGGCGCGATATTCCTGTCCACGAGCACCTTCGTGGGTATGAGGAGGGATATGAACTCGCCGAAGAACACGAGCACGCTCATGGTGACGCAGATTATGACCTGCGAGTACCCGAGCTCCTTGAAGCCGAACACGACGCCGTGGAGCACGTAGCCGAGGCCGAAGAAGTTCACGAACACTATCGGGGCGAGGACAACAAGCCTCTCGCTCTTCAGGGCGTCGCTGAGGACTCCGAAGTATCCTCTGAGATTGAACATATCGTTAACTTATCTGATGCATGGTTAAAAAACCCTAGAACCAGCCGGTGAGCGTCTTCTGGCTCGCGGACCTGTACGCTGCCTCAAGCTCCAGGCAGGCCCTCCTGACCCTCTCCTGGCTGAATCCGTGGCCGGCGCACAAGAGTTCGGTGAGGCCGTCCGCGTCGACTGCTCCTCCTCCAACGTCGTAGTCTGCGGTGTAGGGGTGTTCGAGGAACACCCGCCTCACCTCGTCGAAGTCGAAGTCCACGGGTATCTCCGCGGCCTTCCCTGCGAGGACTGCCTTCAGCGCCTTCTTCGGTCCTATGCCGCGGACGCCTTCGTTGAAGTCTGTGCCGACGAGTATGGCGGCGTCTATCAGCCCCTCCCGTGATATGTTGAGCTCCCTGAGGGTGTCCTCTAGGGTTATCATGCCGAGCTCGAACTTCCCGCTCAGCGTCATACCCCTCACCAGCCTGGGGGCGCCGAAAAGGAGGCTGTCGTAGTCCTGGCTGGCCACGGCCCATGCGTCGCCGCCTGATACTATTCGGGCGCACTGCGCCTCGCCCTCCGACGGGGCCTGCACCACCGGGACCCCCATGAGTGCGAGGAGTCTCCTTGAGTCCGCGAGCATGTCCTCCGTCAGCCTGGAAGTCCTCTTCGCGTACTTTAGGGCGTCGTCGAGCCTGCCCTCCGCCTTAGCGCGCTCCCATTCCTCCTGGGCATGCCTCTTCCTCTCCCCCCTCGCCTTCAGGGTCCTGTACTTTAGCTCCGGCGGCTTCCCGTCGAACACGTACACGGGCCTTATACCTAGCCTTATGAGGTTCGTGGTCCGGTAGAGGAGGCCGGAGAGGTGGGATGTGACGTTGCCTTTGGCGTCGGTGAGCGGCGTGCCGTCGGGCTGCCTGATGGAGGCCAGGAACTGGTATATTGTGTTGAGGGCGTCGACTGCCAGCGTCTTCCCTGACAGGTCGGAGAAATCTATCCGCTTTTCCGGGACTATGTCCCTCAGGTTGACTCCCATCCTCCCCTCAGTTGAAGCCGTACAGCCGCCTAATCCACGCCGGCGCTATGATGTCCCTTAGCACTATCGCCCCGGTGTGCGCGCCGTCGCCGTTGCCTGCGACCACGATCTTGCCGTCTTCGACCCTTATCGCCGAGGTGTTGGATGCGACCACCATTATCGCCGGCGTTATCTTCGCGCAGTCGGCCGTGATGTTGCGCCTCGTCCAGTTCTGTATGAGGTTGTTGAGCGGCTGCTGCTGGCAGCTGCCGTTCACCATGAACCAGGGGTAGATGAAGAACTCGTTGGCGTCTATCTCGCGCTGGTCGATTGTCCCGTCCCTGTTGGCGTCCGCCCTCACGCCCTGGAGGAAGCTGAGTGCGCCCATCAGCTCGGCGTATCCGCGGCCTCCGGCGGCGTCGATTCTCTCGTCTAGTATGAGGCTCATCGACCCGGAGCCGTTGATGTACGCTTCGGCCTCGTCGAAGTCCGGGCATTCCACGCCGTCCCTGAGGCAGGCGAAGACGTGGCATGCCCTCAGGAGCTCCTCCTCCGTGGCGCCTTTGATGGACGCGCCCTTGTCCTTCAGGTATACGCCGGTGTCCCCTTCGCCGACCGTCACCACGTAGCCTCTGGGGTCCGGCTGGGATATCGCAGACAGCTCGAACTTGCATGTGAGCTCCGCGGGCGTCGCGGTCGCGTTGGACATAGCCAGGTAGTCCATCCTCTCGAACCGTTCGATGGGGATTTCGGACACGACCTTTATCCCGCGGACCTGGTATTCCGTCGAATTTTTAGGCACTACGACGGCGAGGACGAACACGACGGCCGCGGCCGCTAGGACGGCCTTCAACGCTAGCTGGGCCCATCCGCCGCCCTCAGCCTCCCCGGAAGCCATGGTAAATATACGCCGGAGCATAATATAACATGGGTTCGCAGGCGTACGACGGACAGAAGCGGAGGGCCCTCAACGACCTCGCATTGGCGGAGCGGGCAGGGGACCTGGACGTGGACCTGAAGCCCCTACTGGATGCAATAAACTCGAAGGCGGAGTACTACACGACCTCCAGCTGCTCCGGCCGCATAGCGCTCATGCAGGACCTCGGAGGCAAGGGCGAGGACCGCTTCATCGCGAAATGGCACGGGACCGTCGGCGCGGAGGAAGTCCTTGAGGCACTCCGCCCTGCGGAAGGGAACGTCTGGTTCAGGTACGAGCCGCCGATACTCCACGTCATGGCCCGGACCTCCGAGGCGGCGTCCGCATTCCTCCAGGGGGCCCGGGAGTCGGGGTTCAAGAGGTCCGGGATACAGTCCCTGAAGGCGGGCCGCATACTCGTCGAAGTCGTCAGCACGGAGAGGATAGACGCCCCCGTCATGGCAGGGGGGAGGATTATCGCGGACGAGGGCTACGTCCGCCAGCTGGCGGCCGAATCATCGGTGAAATACCGCGCCGGCCAGGCGAAGCTGGAGCGCCTTTCAGGCAAGCTGCCACCCTAGGGCATCCCTCCGCTCGGCTGCTAAGGCCGGTTAAATACCCGCTCTACCATATCTCCTGCGCATGAAGCCGGTCAAGTTGCGCGAGGGCGTGTGGGAGTTCAGGGAGGACGGGATGAACGTGCCGGCGAGGATAATAGCGTCTGACAAACTGTACCCGACCATCGAGGAGGGGGTGTTCAGGCAGATAAGCAACGTCGCAAGGCTCCCCGGGATACTTTCCCCGGCGCTCGTGATGCCCGACGGCCACTACGGCTACGGCTTCCCCATCGGCGGAGTCGCGGCCTTCGACATGGAGAAAGGCGTCATCAGCCCGGGCGGCGTCGGCTACGACATCAACTGCGGCGTCCGCCTCCTGGCCTCGAACCTGACTGCGGACGACGTGCGGCCGAAGCTGAGGGCGATAACGGACACGCTCTTCGAGGAGGTGCCCTCCGGGCTCGGCTCGGAAAGCAGGCTCCGGTACGGCGGCAGGGAGCTGGAGGACGTGTGCGTCTCCGGGGCACGGTGGGCCGTGGAGAAGGGGTTCGGCCTCGAGGCAGACCTAGCCCGGACCGAGGAGGACGGCGCCATCAAGGGGGCTGACCCGTCGGCGATAAGCGACAAGGCGAAGAAGCGGGGGCGGCCACAGCTCGGGACGCTCGGCTCCGGCAACCACTTCCTCGAGGTGGCGAGGGTTGATGAGATATACGACCCGGAGGCGTCGGCCGCGTTCGGCATCAGGGAGCCGGGGCAGGTGACCGTGATGGTGCACTGCGGCTCCCGGGGCCTCGGCTACCAGGTCGCGGACGACTACATACAGGTGATGCTCGGCGCGTCGAGGAAGTACGGGATAAAGCTCCCGGACCCGGAGCTCGCGTGCGCTCCAATCGCGAGCAGGGAGGCCGCCGACTACGTGAAGGCGATGTACTGCGCCGTCAACTACGCGTTCGCCAACAGGCAGTTCATCACCCACTGGGTGAGGGAGTCGTTCAGGCGGCACTTCCCGGGCTCGAGCCTCGACATGGTGTACGACGTCTGCCACAACATAGCCAAGTTCGAGGAGCACGGCGGCGCCGAGGTATGCGTCCACCGGAAGGGCGCGACGAGGGCTTTCGCGGCCGGCAGGCGCGAGGTGCCGGCTGAGTTGAGGGGCGTCGGACAGCCGGTGCTCGTCCCAGGCGACATGGGCACGGCATCTTACGTGCTCGTGGGGACGGAGGCGGCCATGAGAGAGTCCTTCGGCAGCGTATGCCACGGGGCGGGGCGCATCCAGTCCAGGAGCAAGGCGAAGCAGTCCGTCCGCGGAGAGGACGTCCAGAGGCGGCTTGAGGCCAAGGGGGAGGTCATCAGGGCCGCAAGCTACGAGGTCCTCGCCGAGGAGCAGCCTGACGCCTACAAGGACGTGACCGAAGTCGTCAGGAGCGTCGAGCTCGCCGGCCTCGGAAGGCTCGTAGCGAAGCTCGTCCCGATGGGCGTCGTCAAAGGCTGACCCTCATATCTCTACAGACTCGCCCCTGGGTATGAGTTTGACCTCTGCCGACCCCGCGGCCTCGACCCTCTTCTTGAACTTCACCGCGTCGCCTATGGTGCCGACCACGGACCCGTAGTGCATGGGCACGGCCACCGCCGGTTTAATGTCCGAGACGGCGTCCGCGGCCTCGGACCAGTCCATCGTGTACTTCCCCCCCACCGGCAGGATGGCTACGTCCACCCGTCCGAGCTCCCTCATCTCCGGTATCCTGTCAGTGTCGCCTGCGAAGTACACGCGCTTGCCTTCGGCCTCCACCACCCAGCCGACCCCGTCGCCTATGAGATGGCTGGCCTTGCCGGTGTTGTACGCGGGATGCGCCTCGACCCTGACTGCGCCGACGGTAACCGACTCCCCGGGGTTCAATGCGCTGACGTTCCCCTCGACCTTCTCGATGCACGACCGCGGGCAGAGGATTATCGCGTTGCCGCCGCTCACGGAGTCTATGGACGCCTGGTCCAGGTGGTCGAAGTGGCCGTGCGAGACGAGTATCAAGTCGGCGTCCTTCCCTCCCGCGACCTTGAAGGGGTCGAAGTAAACTGTCTGGCCGCATTCGAGCCTGAACGACGCATGCCCGAGCCAAGTCAGAATCATAGGGTGTCCCGGTAATACAAGTGGGCTTACGGAATAATAAATCTTACCACGGGTCAGCCGTGTTCCTCATAACGCGGCGGCTGCCTCCTCCCCCAGAGGCCCCTCTCCCTGAGCCACTCAAGGAGGGCGGCCTTCGGCTTATTGCCCATCGGATAGTGGGAGATGAGCCTCCGGTACATGACGTCCGCGCGTTCGCAGGAGCCTTCCGCGTAGGCGACGGTGTTAGACAGATGCCAGTAATCCCTCCAGAAGGCGCCGGCCGCGTCCTCATGGCCCCTCCAGTCCAGGCTGAGCGCGGAGGCGTTCTTCATGTCCACGAGCCCGAGCCCCCCGCCGTCGAAGACGACGATGTTCCGCTCATGCGGGTGCCCGTGCGATGCGGCATTGTATGTTTCGCCGCCGTGCCTGACGGCGAGCGTGTGGAATCCGCCCATCAAGTCCCCGAGCGACTCCATGAACCCTACGTCGTCAACCGCCCTGAGCCTCTCCCGTCCGGCGAGGTGGAGTGCGACCCCCTCCCTCTCGAGCTTGAAGCGCCCGCGCCCGAGGTCCTCCGCCACCTTCTCGCCGCGGTAGCCTGCGGCGAGGAAGGCGTCGTTGACTGCAATCTGAAGCGGCGTCCGCCTGACAACGAAAAAAATACTCTTCGCCGAGGCCTCCTGGGCGAGGTCGTAGTCGAAACCCCTCCACCTCCTAGCCCCCTCCATGAGGCCGACGGTCCCGCCCCGCACGGGCGTGAGCCTGACGGGGACCAACGGTTCCGGCAGCCCCTCCTGCCACTCCCGGCGCCTCTCAAGCGGTGCCATGTTAAAATACGCGCCTTATCGGTAATAAAATGACGGGGCTCTCACTTCGCCCTGAGGCTGTCCCACCCCTCCCTGATGTCCAAGAGCGCCCTGTCGTCTCCGGTCAGCCCGGAGCCGCTATCCAACCTTTCGTTTATGTCGCCGAGCCTCCTGGCTATCTCGCCCATCGTCGACTGCAGTGCGGCGATGAACTCCCTGCCGTGGCCCATGGAGTGCGTGTGGGCGAGCTCGTGCGCCCCGGTCCCGACCGCGCTCTCGAATAGGGTGTCCAGCATCCCCTCGTGGAATCCTATAGCCTTGTCGCCGCCTATGTTTACGCCCTTCGCCCCCCTGCCCCTGAAGATAAAGAAGTCATGGGGGACTGCCGCGCCAGTGGCGATGTGGAGGTACTTCCTCATGAGGCCGAGCTGCGCAAGCTGCCTCTCCGCAGGCTTAAGGACTATCTCGAAGCCTTCCACCCTGTCCTCCGGGGGCGCCAGCCTGTTCGCCAAGGCCTGAAGCGTCGCATTCAGGCCGTCCTCCCCCTCGCCGGCAGGCTCTACCCGGGCGCTGTTATGCTGCATTATCAGCTCCCTTAAGGTCCCGCCCTTAAGGTACTCCGCCCCGCCTGCGGCCTGCCCGTAGAAGTCCCCTCCCGTCTTCCAGGCGCCGTACTGTTCGGCCGGGCCTTTGTCGTCCGCAGCCCGCGCAGGGATGATATTCTCAAGGATTCTGACCGCGGCCTCCAACTCCTGCGCAGACGATGCGACAACCATCTTGGCTTGCGCGGACGGCGCTCCTGCTTGAGCCTCCACCCTAGGCTTATCGGCCAGGCCATTGCCCTGGCCGCCGGGCTTCACAAAGACGAGCGCGCCGACTGCGGCCGTGAGCGCGACGCCCGCTGCGGCTGCCATCATCCTCCTGAGCCGCCGGCTTCTCCCCTGGTGCTCGCCCCCGGACTGGCGCTCCGCCTCGGCTGGTTTCTTGGCCCCTCCTGCGATGACCCTAAACTTCTCCGAGAGCTCAGGCTTAAGCTCGAACTCGATGAACGCGCCGCCGGCGTCCTCGTTCCTCACGTTCCTCGCCACGAGCAGGTGCTCCCCGGCCACGGAATCGTATTGCGTGGCGTACGTGGTGACGTATTCGCCAGTCGACGTGAACACGCTCTTCATAGCCCCTGATTCGAGGCCTGCCTTCACAACCCCCCGTATGAAATGGAGGCGCTTCTGCTCGCCCGTCTTGGGGCTGTGGAGCGGGTGGAACAGCGCATCCTCCGGAATCCTCCCCTTCAACCTGACCCTGAACCTGTTGGCGCCAGTCTCCTCGACGGACGGCTTGGCGTCGGCGAGCCCCTCCATCATCCGCTCCAGGAGGGCCTTCCCTGTCGCGTCCCCCAGGCCTTCCGCAGCCACTACGAAGCCGAACTCCCGCGCCAGCTCCTTCTGTTTGTAGCCTGTCAGCTCCGGCTTCTTCATGGCGGCCTCGTCGAAGGAGCTGAACCTGCCAGACGCCCTCGGGACCCCGAGGCGCTCGAAGTAGGGGGGGCAGACTACGCAACCATCCGCCCTCAGGCTGGCCACCTGCTCGTCGGAGACTCCCTCGTTGCGGCACACGTACGTCCTTCCCTGGAATTCGCGGTTGAAGTCGTCGGCCTTGAAGCTGTGCCTCCAGACGAGCTTCTCCACCATCTTCTCTATGACTACGAACGAGCCCAGCCTGTCGGAGCCGTACCTCCTGTCGTCCAGGGCCCCCCATATGTGCTCGGACTTCTTCAGCTGCCCTACGAGCTCGTCCCTGCCCATCGACGAGACGAGGCCGTCCACGTACCGTTCGAGCCTGTACCTGTCTATGGGCGGCCGGTCTATGCTCATGTCGTGCTTCAGGTCGTTCAGTCTGACGGTGACGCCCTCCGGGCCCCTGAAGTGGCCTTCGATTGTGGGCCCGTCCTGCATGAAGCTCCACGCCTGGCCGTTGATGAACAGGCCGGTCGGCTCCCCGGCCTCTAGCTCCGCCGTCGTCTGCCACCTGAGCGAGCCCTTCCCGTTATCGAAGTCCGGGTTCGCAAGGAGCGGGTTCCGGGCCGAGACGCCTATCCTCTCCACCTGCCTGAGGGACCGCACGATGTCCTCGTTCCCTGTCTCGATGGTGTATGAGCATTTTCCGCCCGCGTTCTCGGGGGCGTCGGCAAGCTGGGCCACCAGCCAGTCGTGCCTGAGCCTCTGTGGGACGCCCCTGGACCCGAGTTCCAGGTTGGCCTCTGAAGCCTTGACGAGGCGGTAAGACACCCTGAAGCCCCTGCCGTCGCTGTTGCCGTCCACGTCGAACCTCGTGACCGCGAAGTCCCTCAGATACCGTATCGCCACCTGCTTGAGGCCGATGCCGTTGCCGCCCGCCGACTCGCCCTCCCCGGGCTTGTCGGAGTGCAGGTGGGTGAGGCCGGTCACGTCGGTTATGTCCCATCCGCCCGTGATGGTCACCCTGTGCATGCCCGCCCCGGCGTTCTCCTCCACCTTCACCTCGACGCCGTCCAGGGTGCCGCGCCTCGGGTTGTGGTCGACCCAGTTCTGCGTGACCTCCCTCGCCAGGAACGGGAGGTTGTAGGCGTCGCGGGACTTGTTGATGAACCTGTCGGTGGCCACGGCGGTGACGTTCTGGCCGAATATCCGCTGCAGGAGCGCCTGCTCGGTCATGATGCCGTTGAACTCGGCGGGCTTCGGGAGCGTTCCTTCGACGCCGGCTGCCGCCTCATCGGCCTTTTTGGAGCCCTGCTTGAGCATCAGTTAACATCGAGAAAGCCGCGTTAAAATATGACCTGCCGCCTATTTCTCGGCAATGGTTTCCTCGACTTTCATCCCGCAGCCCTTTTGCTCGCAAAGCGCTGGCGGAAACGATGCTACTTCTCGGCTATAGTCTCCTTGACTTTCATGCCGAAGTGTCTGCCTCCCTCCTCGATGTAGGCGAGCACCATGTCCCCGGCCTTCAGCCTCGCGATGGAGACCGGCTTCCCCTCAGGGCTCACGAGCAGTATGGTCTCCGCGTTCTGCAGGAGCGTCTTCAATTTAGCGCCGCCGGCCTCCGCCTCCACGAGTATGAGCGGCCTCTTCTCCACCTTGGCGCGGCCGACTATCACGTTCCTCGTAGCCCCCTTCGCGTCGACTGCGAGCACCTCGTCGCCCGTCTTCACCTCGCTCAGGTACTTTGTCTTGTTCCCCGGGAGCCTGATGTACGCGTGCACCGCGCCCGCATTCACCCTGAACGGCCTGGCGGCGACGTACTCGGTCTCTATGCTTTCGCTGTGCACCAGGAACATGCTGGAGCCCTGGCTGCCGACGAGCATCCCCTCGCCGACGGCGAGCATGCTGGCGGTGTCCACGCAGACCCTGTCGCCCATGCCCACCGGCTTCAGGGACTTTATCTTCACCGGCGTCAGCTTCAGCCTCTCCGACGACATGGCGTCCACGACGTCCCTCACCTTCCCAGCCCCCTTCGCATCCGACACCAGGACTCCGTCGGCCCCGACCTCCAGCGTCTCCAGGGCGGTCTTCGCCTCCTCTGCGTCGGCAACCTCCACTATTATCCTGCACTTCCCCTGGAGCGCTGCAATGAGGTTCTCGAGGGGGATGACCCTCCAGTCCCTGGCGTTCACCGCCACGTACTTGGCCTTCAGGCCGAGGGCTGCGATGTCCTTCTCGTCCGCCTTGGACCGGATTTCCCTGTAGAACGCGTCCTTCTCCAGCACCAGGTCGGCGTCCCCGCCTGACGACACAATCCTGATTCTCCCCAGGCCCCTCGCCTTCCCCTCCTCGCCGGAGTTGACGATGACTGCGTCCGCCCCAGCCTCCAGGGCCGCGGTCACAGCCTTCTTCCTCTCCTCCCACGGCCGCTCCCCGTCGGCCTTCACCCAGAGCTCCTTCATCCGAATCCTATTAATATTGCGGGCCCCTATTTATAGCTTGGATGGCCTTGAAGCAGGTTATAGCGGTCCGGTGCGACCTCAAGATGGGGAAGGGGAAGCTGGCGGCGCAGGTGGCGCACGCCGCGCTCTCGGCCGCGGACAAGAGCAGGTATCGCGCCGACTGGATTGCCGCCGGCCAGAAGAAGACGGTGGTGAAGGTCAGGGACGAGGCGGAGATGATGTCTGTCTTTAGCGAAGGAAAGCGGGCGGGGATAGCCGCTGTCCTCATAGAGGACGCGGGCCACACGCAGCTGGAACCCGGCACGAAGACGTGCGTCGGCCTCGGGCCAGCTGAGGAGTCTGAACTCGACCGTATAACCGGGGGGCTTAAGCTGATGTAACATGGCCGAGGATACGATGCGTCTGCCCGGGGACCCGAAGGGGGCGGTCCTGAGGTTCGCGCCGAACCCGAACGGGACGCTGACCATCGGGCACGCCCGGGGCGTGGTTACGAACCACTACCTCGCGACGAAGTACTCGGGCCGGTTCATACTCCGGTTCGACGACACCGACCCCCGGACGAAGAAGCCGGTGAAGGAGGCCTACCAGTGGATTCAGGACGACTGCCAGTGGCTCGGCTGCGTCCCCGACGAGGTGGTCACAGCCTCCCTGAACATAGACGCCTACTACCAGTATGCGGTCCGGCTCATAGGGGACGGCCACGCCTACGTCTGCACGTGCGAGCGGGAGGCGTTCAAGACGAAGAAGGACCAGATGATAGCCTGCCCGTGCCGGGAGCTCGCCCCAGAGGAGCACATGCGCCGCTGGAACGCCATGTTCAAGGACTACAAGGAGGGCGAGGCGGCATTGAGGATTAAGACCGACATAAAGCACCCTGACCCGGCCCTCAGGGACTGGGTGGCGTTCAGGATAATCGAGGACGAGCACCCCCTAGTCGGCCGCAAATACAGGGTCTGGCCGATGCTCGACTTCGAGAGCGCGATAGAGGACCACGTCCGCGGCGTCACCCACATCATACGGGGGATAGACCTCATGGACTCAGGCCTAAAGCAGAAGTACGTCTACGACTACCTCGGCTGGAATTACCCGGAAGTCATACTGTGGGGGAGGATACAGCTCGACGAGACCGGGAAGTTCTCGACCAGCAAGATGGCGGCGGACATAGCTTCCGGGCTCTTCCGGGGCTGGGACGACCACCGCCTCCCGACTCTCCGTGGCCTGAGGCGCCGGGGGATACAGCCCGAGGCGGTACGGCAGTTCATGCTCTCCCTCGGCCTCTCGGACAGCGCGGCCGGCGTCAGCATGGACACCCTGTATGCGCTCAACAGGAGCCTCTTGGACGAGAAGACGGACAGGTACTTCTTCATACCGGACCCGGTCGCGCTCACCGTGGAAGACATGCCCGGCAAGACCGTCCGGATGCCGCTGCACCCTACCCACAAGGGGCGGGGCGTGAGGGAGCAGAGCATCCGGGAAGGCGCCCCCCTGTACATCTGCCGGGCGGATTCGACCCTGTCGGCGGGTGAGGTCGTCAAGCTGATGGGATTGGCCTGCATAGAGGTGAAGTCCGTCGGGGACGGGCGGGTTACGGCCTCCCACTGCCGGGGGGAGCACAAGAAGGCGAGGAAGATACAGTGCCTCCAGGACTATGTCGCGTGCGAGGTCCTGAAGCCCGACGGCTCCGTGGACCGGGGCTACTGCGAGCCGCAGGCGGCGGGCCTCCAGGTCGGGGCGATAATACAGTTCGAACGGTACGGGTTCTGCAGGCTCGACTCCAAGGAAGGCGGGAAGCTCGTATTCTGCTTTGGGCACAAGTAATCAGATGACGTGGTCGAAGGCGACCATCCTCCTGTAGCCGTCGTAGCGCCTCTGTATGTCCTCCAGCACCCTGTCCTTTATGCCGTCTATGCTGAATCCCTCGACGACGTAGCTTGCCACGACAGCGCCGATTGCCATGCTCTTCTTGACGTGCTCGTCGTCGAACACCCCGTGTTTCGCGAGGTGGCCGATTGTCCCGCCGGCGAAGCTGTCTCCTGCGCCAGTCGGGTCCGCCACGTCCGCCACCGGATATCCCGGGGCCGCGAAGAACTCGTCGCCCGAGAAGAACAGGGAGCCGTGCTCGCCCTTCTTTATTATGACTTTGCCGCCCCCTATCCCCGCGAGCATCCTCCCCGCCTTGATGAGGTTCGGGGTCCCCGAGTACTGCCTCGCCTCGCATTCGTTCACGACTATCCCGTCCACAGACTCGAAGACCCTGGTGAGCTCCTCCCGCTTGGAGGAAATCCAGTAGTTCATGGTGTCGCAGAGGCTGTGTTTCGGCTTCACCTCCTCGAGGACCTCAAGCTGTATCGTGGGGTCGATGTTCGCCAGGAACAGGAAGTCGCAGTGCCTGTATTCCTTCGGTATCCTAGGCCTGAACGACGCGAGGACGTTCAGGTCCGTCCTGAGCGTGGTCGCCGCGTTCATGTCGTGCTCGTAAGAGCCCTCCCAGTGGAACGTCCTGCCGTCCGCCACCTCGACGCCCGAGAGGTCTATGCCGCGGTGGGCGAGGAACTTCAGGTTCTCCTTCGGGAAGTCCCCGCCGACGACGCTCACGAGGCCGCATCTTGAGAAAAAGCCTGCTGCGATCCCGAAGTACGTGCCGCTGCCGCCGAACACGTTCTCCACCCTCCTGAACGGCGTCTGGATGGTGTCCAGGGCTACCGTGCCCAATGCCACGATGGGTATGCGGGGCATGGTAAACACTTTCCTCTCGGCGGTTAAAAACGCCCGCCGGTGCGGGCGTCCTCAGGCATTCTTCCGGTAAATCCCGTATATCGTCAGGCCTATCGGCAGCCTCACGCCCCCGGCAATCAGCCGGGTCTCGGCCGACGCAATCCTGTAAAGGAGCGCGTTCGCCCACTTCGGCAGCGGCATCCCCTCCGAGCGGGGCGTCTTCTCACCGCTCTTCAGGAGCCTCATCATCGCCACTGGGACGAAGAGCAGGCACATCCAGTACCCGGATTCAATCCTCCTGAAGCCGTCCAGCTTCCCTGACAGCCCCCCCATCCCGTACCTCCTGTGGTGGTGCAGCGCCTTGTCGTGGGCGCTGAAGATGAAGTCGAAGGCCGGGACTGTGAAGACGAAGTGGCCCCCGGGCTTCAGCACCCGCCTTATCTCCCCTATTGCCGCGACGTCGTCCTCTATGTGCTCCAGTACGTCGAAGGCCACGGCAGTGTCGAAGAAGCCGTCCGGGTATCCTATCCGGCCGGCGTCGCAGAGCTTTTTCTCGGCAACCAGGCCGTCCGGTATCGCGTCAAGGGCGTTCTGGCTGACGTCGATGGCGTATACCCGGCCGGCCGCGGATATGGCAGGCACGTCCTCGCCCATGCCGGCGCCCACGTCCAGCACCCTCGAGTCCGCCGTAGGGTGCGGCAGAGCCTTCTTGAATAGGGCGCCGATGAGGCGTTCCTTCGCCAGGAACCAGAAGAATCCCCTGTCGGCCCCGTCCTCGAAGCTCCTGTAGTCCATGGCGTCCAACTATAGTAGTCGGAACCCGGTTATAAACCTCCGCGCGGCCTAACCTGTCCGGAGGCGTCGGCGAATCCCGTGCCAGCAGGCTTTATATATGGGTAGTACCTATCATTAGACACTTAGGCTTATTCCCCGGTACGCGGCCCGACTCGTCGGGCTGCGGCGGACAATCGTCCGCGAGGGGTTTCTTAGCTTGTGAGCCGATGATATGAGGTGAAGTAAGATGGGTTACGTGAAGTTTGAGGTGCCGAAGGAGCTTCAGGAGAAGGCCCTCGGGGCATTGGAGAAGGCAAGGGACAGCGGAAAGATAAGGAAGGGCACGAACGAAGTCACCAAGGCAGTCGAGCGCGGCAACGCGAAGCTGGTGATAATCGGCAGCGACGTCGAGCCGCCGGAGATAGTCATGCACCTGCCGATGCTCTGCGAGGAGAAGAAGATACCGTACCTGTACGCGCCGAAGGCCGAGATAGGCTCCGCCATAGGCATACACGTCCCGACCGCCGCCGGATGCATACTGGACGAAGGCAAGGCGAAGGACGATGTCGCCGACGTTGCGGAGAAGGTAAGGGAGCTCAGGAAGTAAAATGGTCGCAGCCGAGGTAGTTAAGGTCATAGGACGGACCGGCATCTACGGCGAGGTCATGCAGGTCATGTGCAAGGTGCAGGACGGCGAGAGCAAAGGCCGCATAATACGCCGGAACGTGAGGACGCCTGTCAGGGAAGGCGACATAATCGACCTGATGGAGACGGAGAGGGAGGCTAAGCCGCTCACCTGAAAATGGACTGCAACTTCTGCGGATACGGGATACCGAGGGGCACGGAGTACATATTCGTCACCAGCAAGGGCAAGGCCCTCCACTTCTGCTCCAGCAAATGCTACAAGAACCTCGTGAAGCTCGGCAGGACGCCGAGGGCCACGCGCTGGACGAAGTCGTACTTCGACGACAAGGAGGCGCGGATGAAGACCGCGGGGCAGAAGACCGAGGCCCCCAAGGCCGCTATGGCCGAGAAGCCGAAGGCAGACAAGCCTGCAACGGCCGATAAGCCGGCGAAAACGGCCAAGAAGGCCAGGAAGGAGGAAACCAAGCCCAAGAAAAAGGCAGGTAAATGAAGACGATAATCATCATCAGGCCGGACGCGGTCCTAAGAGGCCTGGTCGGCGAGATAATCACGCGCTTCGAAAAGCACGGGATACGACTCGCCGGCCTAAAGATATCGAGGATGAGCCGCAAGATGGCGGAGGACCTCTACGTCCAGCACAAGGGTAAGCCGTTCTACGAGCCCCTGGTGCATGCGATGACCACCAACCCGTCGGTCCTGGTGGTGTTGGACACGGACGTCCTGGACCAGTCGAGCGCCATCGCCCTCGCGAGGAAGATAATAGGCGAGACAGACCCCGCGAAGGCGGACATGGGCACCATACGCGGCGACTTCGGCCTGAGGATAGACCAGAACATAATACACTCGTCGGACAGCAAGGAGTCGGCAGAACGCGAGATTCCGCTCTTCTTCACGAAGGAGGAGCTGGTTAAATACGAAGAATAATACAAAATGGCAACGGTATACGACGCACCATCGGACAGGCTGATATCGGAGACTGCGCAGGACCTCAAGGACAACGTCAAGCTGGAGATGCCCGCTTGGGCCCAGTACGTGAAGACCGGCGTCAGCAAGGAGAGGAAGCCGCAGGACGAGAACTGGTGGTGGGTCCGCGCCGCATCGCTCCTGAGGAAGATATACCTGGAGGGGCCGGTCGGCGTGCAGAGGCTGAGGACGGTCTACGGCGGCAGGAAGAACCGCGGCCACAAGCCGGAGAAGTTCAGGCGCGGCTCGGGGAAGGTCATAAGGACCCTCATGAAGGAGCTTGACGCCGCAGGGCTCACGGCATCCGGCAAGAGCGGCAGGACCGTGACCCCGAAGGGCAGGTCTTACCTGGACAAGCTCTCCTCGAAGATAACCCGGAAGGAGTAAGCCACCTAAAATGTCTGAATTGGACGAGATTCGCCAGCGCAGGCTAAGGGAGCTTCAGATGATGCAGGGCCAGTCCCGCCGGGACGCCCTGCAGGAGCAGCTCCAAGCCCAGCAGGCAGATGAGCAGATAAAGCTCATCATGCGGCAGATAATGACTCCCGAGGCCCGGGAGCGCCTGGCGAACATCAGGCTCGCGAGGCCGGACTTCGCAAGGCAGGTCGAGATAATGCTGATACAGCTCTATCAGGCGGGGCGGCTCAAGGAGCTAAACGACCAGACGTTCAAGGCGCTCCTCACGAAAATCTCCTCGACTAAGCGGGAGACTACGATTAGGATGGGTTGACTGCTCAGCCCTTCTTCTCCTGGGGGGCTCCTGAGGCGGGCCCTCCTGTGGCCCCGTCAAGCTCGTATCCCAGCTCGTTGAGTATGTCCTCGTCCTTTATCTTCACCTCGGTGCCCTTCTTCCTCGAGTAGACGACGGCGCCGAGCAGTATGAACACGCCGAGTATTATTATCGCCCAGTTGTTCCTGCTGAACGGCCCTATCATCTCGCCCTCGGCGTCCTGCAGCTTCTGCTGCGCCTCCGACAGCTGCGCGGACGCGTCGTTGTAGCGCTTCCCGAGCTCCGTCTTCTCGTCGGTGAGCTGCTTTATCTGCACCTTCATCCTGGAGTTCTCCAGCCGCATCTCCTTTATCTGTATCATGAGCTCCTGGGTGCTGTTCTCCTGGCTCACGTTCTCCGTGGATATGCTCAGCCAGTCTACTATGTTCATGCCGAAGTTCTTGTTGTTGTAGTCCTCCAGGTACTTGTTCGCCAGCATGTCCGCGTCGCTCTGCGTGAATACGAGGCCTCCGCCGAATATGGCGGCCGCCGCCAGGCACGGCTGGCTGCCGGCCGCGAAGGAGCCTGTGTCGGAGTAAGTGTCGGAGTTGCCGGTCATGATGCACTTGCTGGACCCCGAGAGTATGAGCCCGGAATCCTTGTAGAATCCGACCTTGCTGACGCCCTGTATCATGCTGTTGGTCATCGGATTCTCGATGAACCTGCCGACCGTGAAACTGGACCTGTCCTTGAGGGCGGGTATGGCGTCCGTCTGGTCTATGAGCGTGCCACCGTCGACCGTGACTCCGAAGGGTATCGTCAGCTGGTTGGCCTTCCCGGCGCCTCCCCCGTTGATGAACAGGCCCCGGCCCTTCTGGAGGACGAACCATATTATCGCAGAAATCTC
Organism: Candidatus Altarchaeota archaeon; assembly: GCA_041306075.1. Taxonomy (GTDB): domain Archaea; phylum Altiarchaeota; class Altiarchaeia; order IMC4; family SCGC-AAA252-I15; genus JAHIYG01. The sequence goes on along the minus strand of JBFYKH010000079.1, from coordinate 24,323 downwards.
GCCCGTCGTCAGCTGCTTGTTGAGGTCCTGCATCACCAGTATGTCGTAGTTCTCGAGCTTCTCCTTGGTCAGCTCGCCCTTCTCTATCGATGCGACCTCGTAGCCCCGCTTCCTCAGCTCCGCGGCGAACTTGGAATATTCTTTGCTTTGCGTGTAGGTGCCTACGCCGACCTCGTAGAAGAGTATCCTCTTCGCCGCCACGCAGTCGGCCAGGAGATATATGGCTATTACTAATGCTGTGAACAGCTTCTTGTTCATGGCTTACAAATGGAAATCATCAATTATAAATCCCTTATTTGGGCTCATCGTACGGCTTGACGCCTATATGTTCCGCCGCCGTGAGCTCCCAGGCATGGCAGTCGGATAGCCTCCCCAGGTTGACAATCCTCGTATGGCCTATCATGTCCTCCTCCCCGCCGGCCTCGTGTACGTGCGCGCATAAGGCCAATTCCGGCTTCCACGCCTCTATGTACCGTCTGACTGCCGTGGAGCCTACGTGGTGGCCGCCGGCTATGGCGTCGCAGCGGGTGTCCTTCGGTGGCACGTGGGTGAGGAGCACGACCCTCGAATGCTTCTCTACGGCGGCGTTCAGGTCCTCTAGCGCCCCTGAGAGATGAACCTCGTCCTGCTCGAATGGGGTGCCGAAGGGGGTGACGTTGGAGCCTCCGAGGCCTATTACAGTCGCCTCGGGGAGCCTCAGGGCCCTGTTGTGGAGGCAGACTCCGCGCTCCTCTAGCGTCCTGACCGACATCGTCTGGTCGCAGTTTCCCGGCAGCGCCCAGACCCTGAACCCGTTGAACGCCTCCAGTATGGCGTTTATGTCGCGCTGGTTCTCGTCCGGGTCCCTGTAGCCCCTGCTGTAGTCTCCGAGGAGGAACACGTAGTCGAAGTCGGCGGCGGATATGCGGTTTCGGAGCCTGCGGACTGCGTCGAGGTCGCCGTGTATGTCTCCGACGCAGACCGCCCTCATCCGATAAACTTAAACCCGTCCGGCTTAAATACATTGCATGGGCAAGGTCACGTTCCTCGGCACCGGCGGCGGCAGATTCGTCTTCCTCACCCAGAGGCGGCATACCGGCGGCATCTGGCTTCAGCTCGGGGGCGCCAGGCTCATCGTCGACCCCGGCCCCGGGGCACTGGTGAGGGCGCTTGACGCCGGGCTCGACCCGGGCACGCTCGACTGCGTCATATCAAGCCACAGGCACCTCGACCACTACAACGACGTGGAGGTGATGGTGGAGGCGATGACTCACGGCCTCAACCGGAGGCAGGGCCTCCTCGTCCTCCAGGAGGATGTGGTCCCCTACATCTCGGAATACCACCGTTCGGCGGTGGAGACGCTGGTCCCGGCCGGCGGCTCGTCTTTCACCGTCCGCGGCCTCAGGGTGGACGTCCTGTCGACGCACAACCATGCTGGGGGCCTCGGGTTCCGCTTCGAGGCCCCGGAGGGGAGGGTCACTTACTCGGGGGACACGGCGTACGCGCCGGACGTCGTCGCGCAGTACGCGGGCAGCCGGATGCTCATACTCAACACCATATTCCCGAAGCGGCGGGCGTCGGACACCCACCTCAACATAGACGATGCGCAGCGGATAGCATCGGAGGCGCGGCCCGGCCATCTGGTGCTCACACACTTCGGCGTCAGGATGCTAGCCGAGGACCCGGCGAGAGAGGCCGGGCGGATACAGGCTGCGACCGGCGTGAGGACGACCGCGGCCGTGGACGGGATGACGCTGAGCATTTCGGCGGGGGGCCTGGGGTGAAAGCCCCGGCGGTGGACGTGCTCAGGGAGGGCACTAGGGTGGACGTCATGGACGGCGGCCTCAAGGTGTCGAATGCCTGCTGCAGCGCAGTCGTCCTCCTGCGGGCGCCTGGCCGGAACGTCATCGTCGACCCGGGGGCCATGGGGTACGCCGACGTCGTCGTGGCCGAGCTCGGGAAGCGCGGCCTGAAGCCCGCTGGCATCGACACGGTGGTGAACACCCACATGCACCTCGACCACATATACAACAACTACCTCTTCGCGAAGGCCGTCATCTACACTCCCACGTCCGTTTGGCATGTCGAGGACGGCAACAGGGTCGAGATGTTCCCGGGCGTGACGGACCCGGGCATCGCGGGGGTCTCGTTCATGGACACGCCCGGACACATGGAAAAGCACATAGCAGTGGCGGTCAAGACTGATGGCGGGCTGGTGGTCATAGCCGGGGACGCGGTCAGGGAGAGCGTGATAGACGGCGGGGAGGTGCCGAAGAAGTACCCCCTGCCCCGCGAATACCTGGACTCCATGAAGAAGATATTCGCCGCGGCGGACGAGATAATCCCAGGCCACGGGCCAGTCATCCGCGGGGATAGGCTGCGCGAGCTCAGGGGGAAGCTGAAGACTATGAGGCTCTGAGACGCCTATTCTACAGTGACGCTCTTGGCCAAGTCTGCCTCAGTCGCCACGGCTCCTTCGGACCCTCGCGAAGTCACTCCACCGTGACGCTCTTCGCGAGGTTTCTCGGCTTGTCCGGGTCGAGGCCTTTGAGGACGCTTATGTAGTATGCGAAGAGGTGGAGGGGGGCCGCGTTGAGTATCGGCGCGTACGCGGGCAGCGTCTTCGGGGCCCGGAAGTCCCCGTCCGAGCCGACGGTTATGACCTTCGCCCCCCGCGCCCTGATCTCGGCGATGTTGCTCTCGACCTTCGCCCGGAGGGGCCCGTCCGGGACCACCGCTATCACAGTGACGTCCCTGCCCATGACTGCGAGGGGGCCGTGCTTCAGCTCCCCCGCGGCGTAGCCTTCCGCGTGCACGTACGTTATCTCCTTCAGCTTCAGCGCCCCCTCGAGCGCGGTCGGATAATTCTCCCTGCGGCCCACGAAGAAGAAGGTGTGCGTGTTCGCCTCCTCCTCGGCGCGCTCCCTCAAGTGGGCCCCCTTGAGGGCCTCCTCAATCTTCGGCTTCAGGCTCCTGAGCTCGGCGGCGTGGGCGTCATACGTTTTCCCGTCGGCCTTCATCGTCGCCTTCGCGAGCTCCAGGACGACTGCCGCCAGGCAGGCGAGCTGGCCTATGTACGCCTTCGTCGACGCGACCGCTATCTCCGGCCCGGAGCCGGTGAACACGGCGTCGTCCGCGCACCTTGCGAGGCTTGAGCCCACCACGTTGACGACGGCGGCCACGTAAGCGCCCCGTCTTCCCGCCTCCTTGGCGGCCGCGATGGTGTCCGCGGTCTCCCCTGACTGCGATACCACGACGACTCCAGAGTCGTCGCCGACCGATTCGACTGTTGAGTACCTGAACTCCGAGGCTATGGACGCCTCGGCCTGGATGCCGAAGGCCTCCGCCGCGTATTTGGCGTAGAGTCCGGCGTTGTAGGCGGTGCCGCAGGCTACGAAATACAGCCTCCTGCAGGAGGCGAGCCTCCCCGCCACCCTCCTTATGCCTTCCATGTCCCTGACCGCGTTCGCCGCGGCCTGGGGCTCCTCATGGATTTCCTTGAGCATGAAATGGTGGTATCCGGCGCGCTCGGCCTCCTTCACGTCCCATGTTATCGTCTCCGGCCTCTTCTTTATCTTCGCCCTGGACTTGAGGCTGTAGAACTCGGCCCGCTCGCGCGTGACGAGGCCGTACTCCATGTCGCCGAGTATGACCGCCTCCCTGGTGTGGGCTATGAAGGCCGGGGCGTCGGATGCGACGTAGTTCTCGCCCTTGCCGAGGCCTACGATGAGCGGGCTCTCGTTTCTCGCGACGAGTATCCTGTCCGGTTCGTGCGTGGACATCACGGTCAGGGCGTAGCTGCCCCTCAGCCTGTCGAGGACCCTCGCGAACGCGTCCAGGAGGTCGCCGTCATAGTAGTCCTCCAGGAGGTGGGCTATAACCTCGGTGTCGGTCTCGCTCTTGAACTCGTGCCCCCTCCCCTCAAGCTCCCCCCTCAGTTCCGCGTGGTTCTCGATGATGCCGTTGTGCGCCACCGCGAAGTCTCCGGTGCAGTCCGCGTGCGGGTGCGCGTTAAGCTGGGTGGGGGCCCCGTGGGTCGCCCACCGGGTGTGGCCGAAGCCTATGTTGCTTTTCAGGGCCTCTGGCTTCAGTTTCGCCCGGACCTCGTCGACCCTGCCCTTGTCCTTCGGAATACGTATCCTCCCGCCCTCCATGTAGGCGATGCCGGCTGAATCGTAGCCCCTGTACTCAAGGCACCTGAGCATGTCGAACAAGACCACCGGCGCGTTCCTGCCGCCCACGTAACCCGCTATCCCGCACATAAAGGCGCCTCCGAGGCTTACTATTTTAATGCATACTTCAATAAAATACTCCGTGGCTGGTGTTTTAGCATGAACCGCAAGTACTCCGGGGCCTGGACCGCGCTCGTCACGCCGTTCGACTACGACTACACCGTCAACTGGGCGCAGCTTGAGCGGAACGTCGGGTTCCAGGTAGAGGAGGGCATAACCGGGATTGTGCCGATGGGCTCGACCGGCGAGTCGGCGACGGTGACCCACAGGGAGCACTCGAAGATTATCGAGAACTCGGTCCACTACTCGAGGGGCCGCTGCCAGGTGCTCGCGGGCACAGGCTCAAACAGCACGGACGAGGCCTTCTACGAGACGAAGAGGGCGGTGGAGGCCGGCGTCGGCGCATGCCTCCTCGTCGACTGCTACTACAACAAGCCGTCGTCGCTCGAGCTCAGGCACGAGTACTATTCGGTGGTGCTCTCCGAGTTCCCACAGACGGACTTCATAACCTACTCCATACCGGGGCGCTCCGTCACCGTCCTGTCCCCGGAGGACATGGCGATACTCAGGAGCGAGCACCCGAACCTCGTGGCCGTGAAGGAGGCGTCCGGCGACTTCGACAGGATGAGGAGGATAAGGGGCCTCGTCGACGGCGACTTCAACATCCTGAGCGGCGACGACCCGAACACGCTCGCGATGATGACCGACACCCAGATAGCCGCGTCCGGCGTCGTGTCGGTGATAAGCAACATAACGCCCGGGCCCATAGAGCGTTGCGCGAGGATGACGCTTGATGGCAGGCTCGAGGAGGCAAGGAGGATAGACTCCGCTCTAATGCCCCTCTACAGGTGCGTCGGCGTGTCCGCGGTCGAGGACGTGCGCCTGCCTGGCGGCAAGTCCGCGAAGGTTGCCTACAAGTTCCCGAACCCGGTTCCCGTGAAGACGATGATGCTCGGCCTCGGGATGATGACCGGACCCTGCAAGAGGCCTCTCGGGAGGATGACTAGGCCGGCTGTCGCTGCGGTCCGCGATGCCTTGAGGGCGGTCTGGGCCGCCGACCCGAAGATGCTCGAGCCCATCGAGGCGTACTATGACGTCGACGTCGCCGGGAGGCTGTCGGACGACAAGGTCTGGGAGCGGCTCAGCTACCCGTAACAGGGTGTCCGGGGCGCCACTACTCCGGCTTTAATACTCCCGCCGCAAATTACTCCTGTATGAGGCTTTCAGAGTCGGTTTCAGCAAAGCCCAAGGATACGGCGGCCATCATCGTCGCAGGCAGCTTCGAGCAGCACGGCCCCCACCTGCCCCTGTCCACGGACACGATAATAGCGGAGGCGGTGGCGTGGAAGCTGGCCGAGAAGACGGGCGCCGCCGTAGGGCCGACGTTCCCGGTCGGCGTCTCGCCGGAGCACATGGGGTTCCCGGGCACCATAACGCTGACCGAAGAGACGTTCCGGCGCGCGGTATCCGAGGCTGCGGCGTCGCTCAGAAGCCACGGGTTCCGGGAAGTCATAGTAGTCAACGGGCACGGCGGCAACGTCAAGGCGCTCGCGGGCATCGGCGGAAAGACCGTCAACCTGACGGCCCTCCTGAAGCCTTACGACCACGCGGGCGAGGTGGAGACAAGCCTGATGATGCACCTCCGTCCGGAGCTCGTGAAGACAGGTGAAATCAGGAAGCACGAGTTCAGGTGGCCTGGCAAATGGGGGTGGAAGGACACCCGCGAGTACAGCGTATCCGGCGTCCTCGGCGACCCCACGGCCGCGACGCCGAAGAAGGGGCGTGAATATTTCGGCCGCCTCGTCGAGGCGGCGCTCAGTCACCTGTAGTCTTCGGCCCTGCACGGAAGCGGCCTCCTGCCGGACGAGCCTGAAGCCACGACCTCACCGACGAACAGGGTGTGGTCCCCGGCCGGGAACATTCCGGCGAGCCTGCAGTCCATGTACGCGGCTACGCCTTCAAGCACCGGCGAGCCCGTTTCTGCCTTGGAGACTGGCAGGCCTGCGAGCTTGTCGGCCTTCCTGCCGCTTCCGTAGCCGAACCTCTTAGCCAGCTCCAGCTGGTCCTCGGCAAGGACGTTCAGGCAGAAACAGCCGGCATCCTCTATGAGCCCGTGCGTGAACCTGGATTTGCCGACGGCCGCCATGACGAGCGGCGGCTTGTGCGAAACCCTCGTGAACCATGCCGCCGTCATCCCGTTCCGCCTCCCCTTGGCGCCGGCCGTGACGACGGCGACGCCGTTCAGGATTTTTCCGAAGGCTTCCTCGGCGTCCATGTCAGGATTTCAGCTCGAGTATGGCCTCCGCTATGTCCCCCTTCGACTTCTCCAGGGCCTTTATCGCCTTCTCCTCGCCGACGTTGGCCTGCGCCATCACAAGCTCCACGTCCTCCTGGCTTATGTCGAGGGAGGCCTCGGACTCGCTCTCCCTCACCCTCCCCTGTATCTGGAACATCTCCTGGCCCTGCACGGTCGTCTTCACGACCGAGGGCTCGTCTATCACGATTTCGCGGTCCACGCACCTGATGATCACCTGCTCCGCCGCGATCTCGTCGGACTTTATGCCCATCCTCTTCATTATCTTCTTCATGTTCCTGGGATTCATTCCGCCCGGCATCATCGTAGATTAATACTCGGCGGCGTTAAAAAAATACGGTATGGTGCGCTGTTTCGTCGCGGTGGCATGCCCCCGGGAGGTGGCGGCCAACTTGGCCGGAGTCCAGGCTCTGGTCCGGGCCATGGGAGAGGTCAAGACGGTGGAGGAGGGCGGCATGCACCTGACATTGAAATTCCTCGGCGAACAGGATGAAGCCGCGGTCGCGGGGCTGAAGACGGCGCTCTCGAGCGTGAGGCGGCCGCCCTTCAGGATGGAGGTCCGCGGACTCGGAGCGTTCCCGGACTCATCCAGGCCGAATGTGATATGGGCGGGCGTGGGCGCAGGCGCCAGGGAGGCGGCGGAACTCTCGGCCCTGGTCGACACTGCCTTGAAGCCTCTCGGCCACCCGCCTGAGAGACGGTTCCATCCGCACATCACGCTGGCCCGGGCCAAAGGCGGCATCAATTCCCGGGCGCTCTGCCGGGCCATCGTGGAGTCGCGGCAGACTGTGTACGGCTCATACGATGCGGCGGAGTTCGCGCTCCTGGAAAGCAGGCTTTCCCCGGACGGCCCGAAGTACTCGCCGCTGGCGTCCTACCCCCTGCGGCCGGCCTAATAGCAACTCAGGTAATTTTTTGAAGTTTGGCTTTTGCCAAACTTCATTATGGCCCTGATTTGCTGGTATCGATAAGGAAAACCCTTTTTGAGAGTTCAACTATTTTCCTTATCGATATAATTACCGCATGATGCGCAATATCTACCATGGCACGAGTCATCCGGGGGCAGCCGCCTGGCGAGTCCCCGCAGGCGCCTGAGCCCAAGGGCTTGGGGGATGCGGGCAAGGCGTTAGCCCGCAAAATCGCCTCCGAATCGGTGGTCGAGGCCATCAGGCCAGGCATGACCGGCCTTGACGAAAAGATACGCGACTGGGTCCTCTTCAGGTACCGGCGGCACCCACAAGTCCATGAAACCCGGTTCCAGGAGGCGATGTCCAAGGCCGTGTTCGACAACATGCTTGCCGGGCCGATGGTATTCGCGAACCTCAGGTACGCGGGCGGCGACCTGAGCCTCGGCGGCGGGGAACCGATACGCTCCGGGAGCGTGGTCGGCGTCAACTCCTCGAAGCGGACGCTCGCCTACCCGGACAAATGGTTCAAGGCCCTCCTGGACGCCAAAGAGAAGGCTGGCATGGACGAGCTGACTAGAGCGGTCACGTCCCCCCACTCCCCCTACAAGTTCATCCCCTTCGGGCAGATAGAGTCGCTCCGGGAAGGCGTAATACCAACCGGCTCCGGGAGCGGATTCCTGATGCTGGCCCTCGTCGACGAGCGCATAAGGGGCGCCGGCCTGTCTCAGAAGCTCCTCACAGGCGTGCTAGAGGAGTACCGCGGCCCGCTGAGGACGAACTACGTCTTCTTCTACGGGCGGACGCCGGGGCTCGGGAGGGACGAGGACGCGGCCCGGGAGTTCAGGGAGCATAAGGCGGTGTCGACGGAGACCCTGAACACCCACCTGCGGCGGGTAATCAACGGCGTCGCACCCGACTGGGGCGTCGGCTTCCACATCCGCTCGGGCGCTCACCTGATATGCGGCCTCCCGGACTCGGTGCTGGATGCGGAAAGCCTCAACTGCGGCTTCCTCGGCATATACGACCTCGCCGGGAAACCGCCGGCGGACCGCGCCTGACGGCGCGACTATATATACGCCGTCGGCGAATCTCTAAACATGGAGAAGATAACCACCGGCGTGGAGGGCCTGGACGAGATGCTGCACGGCGGCCTCATATCCGAGCGGACATACCTCGTCACCGGCGGGCCGGGGGCAGGCAAAACCATACTCTGCATGCAGTTCCTTATGGAGGGCGTGAGGCTCAACGAGAAATGCCTCTACGTGGCCCTTGAGGAGCAGGCGACGGAGCTGAAGGACGACATGATGTCGTTCGGATGGGACATCAACCGGATAAAGATACTAGACACGATGCAGGACATGGCTTCAGGCATCTGGGCCCTCAAGACGACGGGCGTCATCTCGAAGCCGGAGTTCAACCTGAAGAGCCTCATCGAGACCCTGCGGAACCTCCTCGTCCAGTACAAGCCGAAGAGGATAGTCATCGACTCGCTCACGAGCATCAAGATGCTGTACGACTCCAAGACGGAGGCCCGGCGGGAGCTCCTCGGATTCGTGAACTTCCTGGAGGGCACGGGGTGCACGACCCTCCTGACGAGCGAGCTTGAGGGCCCGGACACCGTGATGGAGGAGTTCCTCACGAGCGGCGTCGTGAAGATACACATGATAGAGAGCGACGGCGAGAAGATAAGCGCCGTGAGCATACAGAAGATGCGCGGCTCCAGCTTCGACAAGCACATACGGCCGATGAAGGTGACGGACAAGGGAATAATCGTCTTCCCCAACGAGTCCGTGTTCGGATAACTGTAAGTTGGATCTGAGGACTGTCTGCCGTCATCAGTCTTCGGTCTTGGGACGGCAAGCCGGAGGAAACGGTCTGCACAATTATGCGACCCTCTATACCTGTTTGTCGCTTTCCCACAGGATTAGACAATGGACCGATGACAATCAAGACTTAAATACATGGTCGGCCGGGTTTTCCTCCCGGCCATTAAAGAAGAATTATCCGCCTTTTCCGACTATCCTCATCCCCTGGGGGACTATGAGGAGCTTGTCGTCGGAGATGCGGCCGATGTCGCCGTCCATCTCCACGCAGGCGTCCCTGAGGTCCTTGACTATGCTCTTCAGGAGCGTCTTGTTCGAGTGGAGGTTCTTTATGCTGAGGACGACGATGTTGGTCTTCTCAAGCTCGGCCAGGACGTTGCCGACGCCCTTGCCGTCGTTGTCGAGGTCAAGCGGCTTCACGTAGGTGACGTCCTCGCTCTCGATAATCTTCCCGTCCCTGACGCTCAGGTCGTTCAGGTAGTCCTCTATGTCTATCTCATCCTTTCTCGGAGCATCACCACCGCCTCCCCCGCCGCCTAAAAACTTCTTAAACACCATTATCTCACACCTCACTAAGCGATTACGCAATGATGCTACCGCACATGTGATAGCGTTATATTGTTAGTCTGCTCCCATTAATAAACCCAGTTCATGCCAAAGGCGCCCTAAGGGCCCGATTTATATCCCCTTTCCCTATTATGGCCCACGATGTCGGGGAGGATGTTCGAGGCGGACCGGGGGGACGGGATATTCAGGGACCTTTCCGTCCTCTCCCCGCACTACGTCCCCAAGGAGCTGCCGTACAGGAAGGCCGAGATAACGCAGATAACATCCGTGCTGTCCTCGCTTCTGAAGGGCGTCAAGTCCAACAACGTCTTCGTCTACGGGAAGACCGGCACGGGCAAGACGAGCGTGGTCAAGAACATAACCCGGGAGCTCGAGATCTACATGTCCGAAGAGGACAAGGGGGCGAAGGCGCGGGTCCTGGTCTCGTACATGAACTGCAGGCTCGGCTACAACAGCAAATACCAGGTCTATGTGAAGATACTCGAGGACGACGCCCTCAAGGACCCGAAGCTCGCGGCAAGGCCGCTCGACGGAGTCCGGAGCGGCAACCTCAACGGCCGCTCGCCCACGGAGCTGTACAGCCGCCTGAAGGCCGTCGTGGAGGCGAACGCCATCCACCTGGTGGTGGTCCTCGACGAGGTGGACATGATCCGGGAGGTCGACGAGCTCCTGTACGCGTTCACCCGCGTCAACGACGAGCTACGGGAGGTCTCCCTCGAGGGGCAGGCGCGGCGCGGCAGCGTTTCCGTCATCGGCATCTCCAACAGCTACTCGTTCAAGAACAACCTGGACCCGAGGACCAAGAGCGCCCTCTGCGAGGAGGAGGTGGTGTTCAAGCCGTACAACGCCCAGCAGCTGAAGACGATACTCGCCAACCGGGTGAAGGCCGGGTTCAGGAAGGGCGGGGTCTCGGAGTCCAACGTCGCGCTCATAGCGGCGCTCGCGGCCCAGACGAACGGCGACGCCCGCTACGGCCTCAGGCTCCTGCAGAAGGCCGGGGAGATAGCGCAGGGCCACAAGCGAAAGAGGGTGAAGCGGGAGGACGTCCTGGACGCGAAGTCGCGGGTGGAGGAGGACATACTCCACGAGCTGATAACGACCCTCCCCGAGCACCTGCAGATAGTCCTGTACTCCATAGCCGAGCTCATGGGCAGGGGCGGCCAGTACAAGCGGCTCGCGGACTCGCCGTCCGACGTCCTGTTCTCGGGTGAGGTCTACGAGAACTACGAGCGGATTTGCAAGCATTTCAGCCGGGCCCCGAGGACCATGCGCTGGTTCGGGGAGTACCTGAAGGAGCTCGAGATACTCGGCCTCGCGGCCCTGTCCCTTTCCGGCTCCGGGATACGGGGTTCGACGACGCTCATCCGCCTAGGCGCAGGCCATGCGGAGATAAAGAGGATAGTCGGTCAGAGCCTCGGCTTCGGCGAGCCTCAGGCATGAGGGTTCAGCCGCCGCCGAACAGTATCTCGTCGGTCTCGTGGGCGAGAAGCTCAAGCTCCCTCTCGGACAGGACTATGGGGTCGACGTGCAGGATAAGGCTCGACTCGCTCTCCGACACTATGTCCCTGATGTGCTGCACCATCCTCAGGACCCTGTCGTAGTCGTTCCGGCTCACGATGTACGTGAACGCCTCGATGAACACGATTCCCGGCTTGGCCTTCTTCACGAACTCGCCCACCAGGTTGGATATCGCGGTGAGGTCGCCCGGGTCGACGGAGGGCTCGTCCGTCTTCACGTCCGTGACCCAGATGAGCGGCGTGGTCTCAAGGCCCCACAGCTGCCTTATGGCCTTCGGGTTCTCCCTGCATATGCACATTCCCATCCTCCCGTGCTTGACCGAGTCGATGAATATGCTGAAGCTCCTGCTGGCCTTCTTCTCCTCCACCAGGTAGCTCTTCGAAGCCTCCACGATGAGCCTCTCCGGCGCGCTTGAAAGGTTCGTCTCGGTCCGCGGGACGAGGTCTATCATGGCCGCGGACATGGCTCGGGCCAGGTCGGTCTGCGTGATGATGCCCACGAGCCTGCCGGATTCGACTATGGGGAGCCTCCTGAAGCCCTTCCTCGCCATCAGGTCGTTCGCGTAGTAGACGGACGTTCCGGCCTCTATGGTGACGGGCGGGGACGTCATTACGTCGGCGGCCTTCGTCTTGGCCGCGTCCCTGCCGCCCTCGAGCACCCGCCTTATGAGGTCCCTCTCGGTGACTATGCCCAGGACGGAGTCGCCGTCGACGACGACCACGCACCCTATGTTCTTGGACGTCATCACCTCGGTGACCCGGCTTACGGTGGCGTCCGGGGCGACGACGGCCACGTCCCTCGTCATAATGTCAGCGACGGTGACGTTCCTGCCGGATTCCTGGGCGCCCATGGTAGTAACTTACGCCCTCGTATTTATAGCCTGCACATCAGTACCCCGGACAGCGGCTTCGGGTAGAAGTAGGTGGACTTCTGCGGCATCCTCTCCCCCGCCTTCGCGGTGGCGTGTATCTCCTCTATAGTCGTCGGCTTCAGGAAGAAGGCGGCCTCGTATTCGCCGGTGTAGACCTTCTTCACGGCCTTCAACGCATCCTTTACGAAGGCCAGGTCGCCGTTGTCGGCGGCCGCCCTGTAGTCGACCCCGAGGACGCGGGTGATGAGGAGGTTCTGGAGGATGTTGACGTCGAGGCTGTTCCATGCGTCGGTCTTGCCTGCGTCCCTCACCTCGTCCAGGAGCTTCCTGTCTTTGAGTACGAGGAGGCGGTATTGCCCGTCGTACATGCCGAAGGAGCCTTTTACGGACTTGGCGAGCGCTCCGAGGAGCTCGTCCAGGCCGCCCTTGACCCCCTTCACGTCGAAGGCGCCGCCGAGCCTCGCAGCCATATCTCCCTTGTCCGGTATGTTCCTGAGGACGCGGTGCGTCGGCAGCACCCTCAGGTCGTCGTCCATCGGCCAGAGCAGCATCATTATGTATCCGTCGCCCGGCTTCTTCGTCTCCTGCATGTGCCTGAGTGCGGTCGTGTACCTGTGGTGGCCGTCGGCTATTATGACGTTGTTGCCCTTCAGGTTGCCCCCCAGGGCCTCGATGTCGCCCCTGTCTGTTATCTTCCAGACCCTGTGGCGTATGTCGTCTCCGTGGACGAAGTCGAGCTGCGGCTTCCCCTTCATGTACCTGCCCATCACCGAGGCGGCGGTCCCTCCCCTGTCCGGGAAGAGGCCGATTATCATCTCCAGGTGCGTGCGCGTGGCCTTCAGGAGCTTGAACCTGTCCTTGAGGGGCTTCTCCAGGACGTTCTCGTGCGGCAGTATGACGCCCTTCTCGAACGGCTCCAGCTTCACGAGGCCGACTATCCCCGCCCTCCTGTGCCTTCTGCCCTCGAACGGGTAGTCCTCCTCATAGATGTAGAGCGCCTCCAACTCGTCTTCGACGAGTATGCCGTCCCGCATCCAGGAGTCCAGTTGCCTCCTCACCCTCTCGTATTTCCCGTCTTCGCCGTCACCTGGCTCGTCCCTGGCGAGTATGAGCCTCACGAGGTTGTAGGGGGAGAGCCTGTAGTATTCGTCCTGCTTCTCGGGGGTGATGACGTCGTAGGGGAGGGTGACGACGCGGCTTATGTCCTCTATCCTCGCCAGTTTGTAACGGAGCTTCCTGAACGGCTTAAGCTCGACCACCCACAATATACCGAACCGTTTATTATAAGCTACTCGGCTTTGTCGGGCCCGAGCCTCAGCTTCTCCGTCGTCTTGAAGTGGACCTTCGCCACCTCGCCGAGCCTCTCGAACCCGTATGCGGCGACGAACATCCGCCCCTGGTGCTCGACGTTCGACGCCCCCTTCGGGAACGGGAGGCCCCAGGCCTTCGTCATCCAGTCGAGGCTAGCGAGGAACTCCGCTCTTGCAAGCACCGACGCCGCGGCGACCGCCATGTCGGACTCCGCCCTCGGCATCTGGACGAGCTCCACCCTGGCGCCCTTCTTCATCAGCCGCTTCCTGAGGTAGGCCTCGTCGCCGAACTGGTCGGATATGACGAGGTCGCAGTCCACCTTCGCAAGGAGGTTCTCTATCGCCCTCGCATGGGCCCAGGCGAGGAGCTCGTTCAGGTTCCCGAACTTCGCGTGGAGCGCATTGTACTTTTCGGGGTTTATCCTCACCACCTGCCACTTGCACGACTCCCTGATTCCCTTGGCGAGCTCAATGACCCTGCCGTCGCTGAGCCTCTTGCAGTCCCTCACCCCGAGGGCCCTGAGATGAGCCTCCAGGGCGTCGTCCACGTGCGCGGCCGCGACCACCAGCGGGCCGAAGTAGTCGCCTTTCCCGGACTCGTCGGTGCCTATGTGGGGCTTCATGTCATCGTCTGCAAGCTGATGCGTTCATAAGTCTCCCGGGGGTGCTAGTCATTTCCAGTCGGGCTTGTTCCAGGTGTTGAACATCACGTTCACGAGCTTCGGCACCGCGGAGACTATGTCCATGGCGGTTATTATCCCGACGACCTTGTACCCGTCGTCCACGACGACGAGCCGCTTGATTTTCCTGTCCTTCATCGCGTCCGCGGCCTTCTCGATGGGGGCCTTGTCGTTTATTGTTATGACCGGGCGGGTCATGAGCTCGGACACGGGCGTCCTCCTGAGGTCCCTGTCCTTCGCGACGCCCCGGCGGACAACGTCCTTGAGCGTGATGATGCCCGCTGCGATGCCGTTGTCTATGGCGGCCAGGCCGCTTATGTTGTTGGCGACCATGAGGCCTACGGCCTCGTACACCGTCTGGGCCGAGGACAGTGTGATGAGCCTCGGAGACATCGCGTCGCGCACTAGCATGTTAAAGGATTAGCCGTTGGGTATATTAGCGCGGGGTCACGGGGCCGGGGGCTTGCCCAGGGCGTCCTCGACCCTCCTTCTCACACTGTCTAGCTTGTCCTTGAGGGTATCCCCCTCGTTTATGTATTCGATTATCAGACCCTGGGCCGCCATGTCGTCCAGCATCCCCTGGCTGTATATCGGGGCCCTGACCTTCACGTCCTGCCTGAGCGGGTTGCCGAGGACCACGTCGACGCACGGCAGCTTCGCCTTCCTCTCTACGATGAACCCCCCTAGGTTCAAAACCATCCCGCTCTCCACTGTTATCTTCGGCATGTCCTTACACCCCCAGGTACGCGAGCGCGACCGCCACCGTCCCGAGCACGGTCAGCGCATGCGACACAGGATATATCTGCTTGAACGTGAGCACCGGGCTGTAAGCCTTCAGGACCGCGGCGAAGGCGGGCATCGCGACGGCGAGCGCGAGGTGGAGCGCGGCCGTCCCCGGCTTCGCGACGTCGAAGGGCACGGCGAGGTAGAGGGTCACGAAGACGCTGGACAGGACAAACAGGGAAAGGCCCCTCATCGCGTGGGCGAGCGCCCTCCAGCCGGCGATGTACTCCATCAGCGGCCCCTCCATGATGTCGACCTTCGGCTTCACTATGTCGAAGGGGCGGTTGTTGGCGAGCATGTTGTAGCCGAGGAAGTAGACTGCCGCTCCTATCATGCCGGAGACGGCGGCCAGTGCCGGCGGATGCGTCGATAGGACGGAGCCCACCTCCATGCTCCCCGCCTTCATGAACGGTATCGTGAGGGCGATGTAGAACGGGAAGGAGCCGAAGGTTATCATCTTGAGGGCGCGGACGGCGGCGACGTCCTCGAAGTAGCTCCTGATGCCGGCCTCCTCGGAACCCCTTATTGTGTCCGGGAACGGCATGCCGGTGCTCATTATGCTGCGGCTGAAGGAGCCCATGAACAGGTAGGTGGCCTCCTCGACCTTCAGGAGCCCAGCGAGGCCGAGTAGGGAGGCGAAGCCGAGGATCCCGTGCCACCCCGGCAGGGTGACGACGAGGATGGCGGCGAGCGAAAATATCCCTGCGAGGAGGAACATCCCGTAGAGCCCGGGGCTCGGCGAGTCCGGCCTCAGCGGCCGCTTGTAGGCGCTCTTCAGTATCGTCCAGACGCCGGGCATGAGGAGCGACGGCCCGCGCCTCCGCTGGATGCGCGCCTGGATTTTACGCTCCAAACCGAGGATTAAGGCGGAGGCGGCGGCTGCTATGGAGAGCGCGACGGCGGCCTCGGTCAGCATTTCCCGACCTCCTTGAATTCGACGAGCCTCTCCCTGCCGTCCTCCACGACGGTGGCGCGGCTTGAGCATGAAAGGCAGGGGTCGCAGCTGATTATGGTGAGCATCGCGTCGGTCAGCTGGTCTCCGACCGCGGCCTTCTCCATGCAGGCGAGATTAGGCGGCGTCGGAGTCCTAATCCTGTAGTTGCGGGCCTTCCCCTGCGCGTCCACCCTCAGGCTGTGGAAGAGTTCACCCCTCGGCGCCTCGATGTAGGTGGTCGCGAACTCTGTGTCCAGCTTCATCTTCGGGGTGAAGTAGGCGGGGCCAGCCGGCATCTCGTCGAGCGCCTGCCGTATTATGTTCATGCTCTCGAAGAGCTCGAGGCCGCGGACGAGTATCCTGTCCTTGTTGTCGCAGCCCGACAGGACTATGGTCTTGTAGTTGAAGTCCTCGTACTCGTGCATCTGCTCGCGGACGTCGTTGTTGATGCCCGAGCCCCTCGCGGTCGGCCCGACGGCGTGCAGCTCCTCCGCGACCCCCCTGTCCAGTATGCCCGTGCCTTCGAGCCTGCTCATCACGAGCGGGTCCGTCGTCACCCGCTCCACGAAGCCCTTGAGGTCGCGCTCGAGCGTGTTCAGCATCGGATTAATCCTGTCCATGGTCTCCTTCGTCGGGTCCGCCCTCGGCCTCACCCCCCCGAGCACGGGGACCGCGTAGTGGACCCTGTTGCCGGTGAGCTCGTAGAGCATCCTCATCACCGGCTCCCTGAGCGCGAAGGCCCGGTACGTGTACGTCTCCTGCCCTATGGTCTCGCAGCCGTGGGCGATGAAGAAGAGGTGGCTGTGGATGCGCTCAAGCTCGGCGATGAGGACCCTCACGTACTGCGCCCTCTCCGGGACCTCCAGGTCCATCGCCTTCTCAGTGACCCTGATGCTGTTCCAGAGGTGGTAGTGGCTGCAGAGGCCGCAGACCTTCTCCACTATCATGTGCGCCTTCTTTATGGCGATGCCCTCGAGGAGCCGCTCTATGCCCCTGTGGGCGGCGTTGTACGTTATCTCGCAGTCCCTGACGGTCTCGTCCTCCACCCAGAACCTGATTCTGAATGGCTCTATGA
The DNA here is from genome assembly GCA_041306075.1 of Candidatus Altarchaeota archaeon. Lineage (GTDB taxonomy): Archaea > Altiarchaeota > Altiarchaeia > IMC4 > SCGC-AAA252-I15 > JAHIYG01. The sequence continues at coordinate 7,329 of JBFYKH010000079.1, read as the reverse complement.
GGACCGGGTGGACCGTCCCCACGTCGACTTCAGTGAGCTTGCCGCTAGCCATCGTCTCCCTCCACAACCTTCGGTATCACCGACAGCACCGCCCTTATGACCTCCTCCGGCGTGGGCGCGCAGCCCCTCGCCGCCGCGTCCACCTCGAGTATGTTCCCGAGCGGCCCCCTTATCTGGTCGCTTGGGCCGAGCTCCCCAAAGACGTTGATGTAGACTCCGCCGACTATCGAGCAGGCGCCGACGGCGACGACCGCCTTCGGGTGCGGCATCTTCGCGTATATCCCCCTCAGCTGCGGCTCGTTCCTCTTCGTTATCGGGCCGCTGACGAGGAGTATGTCCGCCTCCCTCGGGTTGAACGTCATCATCACGTTGTACTGCTCGAGGTCATAGTACGGGGAGAATAGGGCGTTGGCTATCTCTATCTCGCAGCCGTTGCAGCCCCCGGTGTAGACCATCATTACGTGCACCGACCTTTTCCTCGCAGCCTTCCTAAGCACCGCCCGCACCTCCCGTCTTCGCCTGCCTGAACAGGTCCTCGGCCTTGATGCCGCTCCTCCTGTTCCCCCTCGGGTGTATCGCCGCCTGCCTGCCGTATGCGACCAGCGTCGGGCAGTTGTCGTGGCACTGGAAGCAGAACATGCACTGGCCGTGGTTGATTTCCGGGTACTTGTCCTTGTACTGGCCTTCCCTGAGCCTCACCCTCTCGGGGAGCGGCTTCATGGTTATGCACTTCATGGGGCATATCCTCGCGCAGACGCCGCAGCCCAGGCATAGGTCGACGTCTATGGTGTCCGGGTACTCGTAAGTGCCGTCCATCAGCCTCTCCTTGACTGCCCTGTCCGTCAGCCTGCCTTCGCCGAAGAGTATCCTCGTGACGTTCCCGGCCCCGTATAGTATGTGCTTCAGGCACTGCGCTAGGGCTTTCATTGCATCCTGCCTCCGAAAGTCAGGGCCCCCGCGAGGGCGGCCGCATAAGTGACCGAAACGAACGGGAGGCTGTAGTACGGGTAGTTGCCGAGTAAAACGGCGATGGCGGCTCCGGCGACTATCGTGGACGGGAGGCTCGGCATCCCAATCATCCTGCCGTAGAGGGCGCCGAGGCCGAAGGCGACGAGCAGTATCACCGGGTTCATCTCTTCGCCCCCAGGAGCACCAGCATGGCCGTGGTGAGGCCTGCGGACACCTTGATGAGCACCGAGACGTTCAGGTACGGGATTATCCCGGCGTTGAGGCCGTCCGGGTACGCGAACATGGAGGCGACGGCGGCGGGGACCACTCCCTGGACGTTGGAGCCGACGTTGTAGAGGAAGTAACCAGAGAAGACGAGGCCGGCTAGGCCCAAGCCTATGTACGCCATTAGGCCCGCCGCCTCCAGCTTCACGAGGCTCGCGTGGCTCACCTTCACGGACCTGGCGCCGAGGACGACCAGGCTCAGGAGGACTCCGGCGCCTACTATGGAGCCGCCCTGGAATCCGCCCCCCGGGGTTATGTGGCCGCCGAGGGCGACGTAGACTCCGAGGGCCGCGGTCAATGCCATGATGGGGGGCGCGAACATCCTCAGGATGAGCGTTCCCTCAGGGGCCGGCTCCTCGGTGTCGTGGACGTCGCCTGTGAGGAGGCCGCGCCCGAAGAGGGCGGAGAGCGCGAGGACGCCTGCGACGAGTATGACGCATTCGCCGAGGGTGTCGTAGCCCCTGTAGTCGAAGACTATGAGCGTGACCATGTTGGGCGCTATCCTGTATCCGTTGCCGTTGTAGTAGTCGTTGACTCCCGGGTACACGCTCACGGAGGCGAGCGCGGCGAAGATTCCGGCGGCCGCTACGGCGAATGCGGCGAGCGCCGTCTTCCTCCTCATATCCATGCCTGCACCCCCATGGCGGCTGTGACGAAGGCGAAGAACATGACGAACCAGTAGAGGAGCGTGTCAAGGCTGTCGTCGTTCTCCCTCAGGACGGCGCCGGTAAGCTGCCTGCCCCTGAGCGCCGCGACCGCAATGGCAAGGGCTACCGGAGCCAGGTATATTGACACGAGCCTAGCAGCGAGGAAGACGGCGAGGAGCAACGCTGCCGCGGCCTGGAACTCTATCGCCACCCAGGATGCGGCGTGCACGCCGTCCGCGCGCTCCCTCCCCTTCACGGAGTCGACAAGCTTCTCGTACATCGTCAATTCCACCCCAGGCCGGTCCTCCACGCGACCTCCTGTATGTAGCCGAGCGCGACCTCTGGATAGAATCCGAGGAGGACGCACAGGCCGACGAGCACGATGAGCGTTATGGTGTAGGAGTTCGGCGCCTCCTCGCCCGGCTCCACGGGCGTCTCGGGGGGCCTTAAGAAGACCATGTGGTACGCCTTCATCATGGAGATGAAGGTGAGCACGCTCACGAGGAGCATTATCACCGTGACCTCAGGGAGCCCGGCGTCGAACGCCGAGACCATGAGCATGAGCTTGCTCTGGAAGCCGTTGAACGGGGGGACCCCGGATATGGCGAGCTTCGCTACGAGGATGAGGATGGCGATAACGGGCATTACCGGCATCAGCCCCCCGAGGAGCCTGAACTCCCCGGTCTTCCCGCGCCGCTGCACGCACTCGCTGCCTATGAAGAGCGCCGTCTTGTACAGGGCGTTGTTGAGGGCGTGGAATATCCCGGCCGCGACGGCCGCTGGCGTGCCGATGCTGAGGCCGGCGGCCACGTAGCCGGCCTGGCTTATCGCATGGTATCCGAGCATGTGCTGGTAGTTGTCCTGCCTCAGGGCCATGATGACGCCGAACACCATCGCCCCCATCGCCACGTACAGGACCAGCTCCCTCAGGTGGGGGACTCCGCCGAAGAGCCTGAGAATCACAAGGCCGACCGCGACGAGCATGAACTTAGTCTGCGCCTGCATGAGGCCCGCCGCGTGCGGCCTCGCCTGCGAGTACATCTCCGCCTTGATGTTGTGGAACGGGAAGAGGCCGGACGCGTAGCTCCAGGCGATGGTTATGAGCGCGCAGGCTAGGAGGAAGACGGGGCTCTTGAGGAGGGGCGCCCCGTTGGCGACGACGTACGACTGCATGTCCGCGATGTTCAGGCTGCCGACGAGCGACAGGAGGAGGGCGATTCCCAAAAGGAGGCAGTTGCCTGCGACGTTTGCGATGATGAGGTACTTGACCGCCGCCTTCCACGCCCTCTCGGTCCCGGTGGACACGACGAGGGCGGTCTGAGATATGAGCGTTATCTCAAGGAAGACGTAGAGGTTGAAGAGGTCGTCGGTGAGGAGCACGGCCGTGCAGGTCCCGAGGCCGAGCATGAGGAAGCCCAGGTAGACACCCGATATCCTGCCCTCGAAGTTCAGGTGGGCGATGGCCGCGAAGTACGCGACGAGGGCGAGGAACACGATGAGGAGCCGCTGGTAGGACCCGAACATGTATATTATCCCGACCGCGAGGCCCGTGGCACCGTCCCTCGTCCAGCCGCCGAAGTAGTGGGTGCCGTACGCGACAAGGAACGGCAGGAGTATGAACGCGAACCCGAGGCCGGCGACCGCGACGGCCAAGGCCGCCCTGCGGCCGTGGAGCAGGTTCAAGAGGACGGCAGCCGCCATCGGGAGGACCACCATGAAGGGTATGTAGTCACTGTTCATTCTTCCATATCCTCCTTGAGCTCAGGGTGCCCTTGCTCCCGTGTATCCTGATGGCGAGCCCGAGTATCAGGGATATCGTCGCCACCGCTATGACGATGTTGGTGAGGACGAGAGCGATGGTGAGCGGGTACGCGGCCTTCGCCGCGAACTCGTGCGGCTCCATCCCGGGGAGCATTATCGGGACTATCCCTCCGACCCTGTAGTCCATGGCGATGAGGAACAGGTTCACGGCGTCGCCTATGAACGTCAGCCCCATCACCTTCTTTATGAGGTTGTCCTTGAACGAGACCGCGTAGAGGCCGACGAGGAATAGCGCCCCCGCGGTCAGGAAGGATGCCGTCTGCATCACTCCTCCCACCTCCCCGTCTTGTAGACCGCTATGGCGAATATGCCGGGCAGGACGGTGGCGGCGACGACCGCCTGCGTCAGGGCGGCGTCGGAGGCGAGTAGCTCCTGGTATAAGGCGGCGAGCGCGAGGCCCTCTATGCCCGTGCAGATTATGACCGCCTTCATCAGGTCCTTCGGGTACAGCGACGCCGCGGCCACCAGGACCGCAGAGAGCATGAGCACGTACTCTATCACGGCCCCGCACCCCCCCCTGACGCCTTGTGGTGGGCGTTCGCGACCGCGTGCGCGGCGAGCGGCGTGAGCATGAGGTACGTGAGGCCGATGAGCGGGTAACCGAGGATTATGGTGAGGAATATGCAGGCGACGTCGACGATGCCAGCCAGGTGGAGCCTCGCGTACACGATGTTCTTTCTCTCCCCGAACCTGAGGAGCCCCAGGCATCCGGCGAGTATCGCCATCGAGGCCGCGACGTTGGCGGCGTCCGCGTAGTCCATCAGTCAGGCACCCCCTTCATGAGCATGCAGAAGACGATGACGCCGAACGCGCCGGGGAGAACGAGGTAGAACCCTATGTCGCGGCTGAAGGCTATCCCCGCGTACTTGTCCAGGACGACGAGCGCTGTGACGACGCATACGCTCGCCACGTTCAGGCCTATCAGCGAGTTCTCCCGCCCGCCCCTGGCGACGAGCACGGAGCCCGTCGCCACGCCCGCCGCGAGCGCGATGAGGAGGAGGTCGGCGGACATCATTCTGTCATGCCTCTGATGTATTTCTCGAACGGTATGACGTCGTCCCTGCCCCTCGGGGTGAGCGCGGCGACGGTCAGGACCTGCCGTCCGCTGTCGACGTCTATCGTCACGGTCCCCGGCGTGAGCGTTATGGAGTTCGCGAGTATGGCCTGGGAGAGCGGCTTCTTCAGCACGGTCTTGACCTCCATCACCTGCGGGTCGATTCCGCCCTTGAGAGCCAGGAGGCCGGTGTCCCAGGCGGATTTCAGCATGTTCCAGGCTAGGTTCAGGAGGTAAAGTATCGCGTATGCGCCCCTTACGATTATCACTCTTTCACCGTTGCTTTAACCACATTGAACCGTGGTTTAAATCCGAAATCGTCACTCGAGGAACTTCTTCGCCAAAGGCAGGAGCGTCGGCGCCTTCCTCGCCAGCGCCTTCAGAAGCCCCATGTTGGTGCTGCTCATGAGCTCCAGTATGCCCTCTCCGTCCAATATACCCGCGAGCTTCTCAAGCTCCCCGTCGTCCAGCTTCTCGACGAAAGACCTGAGCTTGAAGAGCCTCCTCATCCTGCTCCCGTCGCCCTCGTGCCAGCGGGTCTCGTACTCCCTCAGCCTTTCGGCCGAGGCGTCGCCCGCGGCCAGCGCGTCCGCGGCCACGGAGGCCGCCAGCTTCGCCGCGCCCATGGCGAGCGATATGCCGCCGCCGTGTATCGGGTTCACCTGCTGGGCTGCGTCGCCGACCACCATTATGCCGTCGGCGACGAAGGACTTGGAGGCGATGCTCACCGGTATTCCTCCGCCGTTGGCCTCTATCGGGCTCGCCCCAGAGAAGAACTCAGGGTTGCCCGCGATGAACCGGTCCAGGAGATCCTTCGCCCTCGAGCCTTCCGCGCTCTCCTGGGCGAGTATGCCGATGCCGACGTTCGCCATCGTGTTGCCCTTCGGGAAAATCCAGGCGTAGCCTTTCGGCGCCACCTTCCTCCCGAAGAATAGGTGGAGCTTCGTCTCGTCCGCCTTCACGCCCGCCATCTCGTACTGGAATCCGCTGTGGTAGTCGCCGAGCCTGTTGACGGTGTCGATGCCGGCCCTCTTCGCGGTCATGGAGTCGACGCCGTCGGCGGCGATGACCAGTTTCGCCTCGACTGTCAGCTCCTCGCCCATCGAGTCCGCCTTAACGCCCGTGACGGCCCCCAACCCGTCCTTGGTGACGGCGGTCACCGTCGTCTTCACGAGGTACTTCGCCCCCGCCTTTATGGCCTCGGCTGCCAGGCACTTCTCGAACACCTTGCGCTCGAGTATGTACCCCTTCATGCCGAGCTCCTGCCCTATGACGAGCTTCTTTCCGCTTGGCGCGTACAGCACGCACCCGGAGACCTCCTGCGCGACCCATCTCCTGTCAGGCTTAAGGCCTATCTGGGCGAGCCCTATGGCGTTCAAGCCTTCCGCGCAGCGTTTCGGGGCGCCTATCTCCTGCCTCTTCTCCAGGACGAGGACCTTGACGCCCCTCTTCGCGAGCTCCCATGCGGCCACGCTGCCTGCGGGGCCGGCGCCGACGACAACGGCATCGAACCTGAGCTCCCTCATCAATCATCCCCCCGTATGGCCCCGACGGGGCAGAATTTGACGCAGAGGCCGCATCTGGTGCATTTGGCCTCGTCGACAGCCAGGACGGTCTCCTTGAGTTCGAGGGCGTTGGCCGGGCATATGCCGACGCATCCGCCGCAGTACAGGCATATGCCCCGATTCACCTTCATTTTATGGCACGCTCGGAAAGTAATACACATAAACCTTCTGTTAATTTAAATTATCCTCGCACAGGGAGAAGCCCATATAAACCCGCAAACCTATAATATATGGCGTATTCCCGGATACTCCCATGAAGCACAACGTGAACTTCGGCCTACTCGGCCTCCTCCTGATGGTCATCGTCGCCATGATAGCTCTAGTCTTAGTCAACTACTCAGCCTACGACAACATGAAAAAACAGTACGACGACGCCCTCGCGAGGCTGGAGAACGTGTCCGCTGGCATGAACAGGACGCAGACGGAGCTTGCCGCGAAGGAGCAGCAGCTATCCGAGAAGGAGCGGAGGCTCCTGGAGCTGACCACGGACACGAACGTGTCGAAGGAGCAGGTGCAGTTCATATCCGGCCAGTACACGGACCTGAAGGACCAGGCGAACGACCTTTCGAACGACCTGAACGCCACCCGGGCGGAGCGTAACAGGTACGCCGCCCAGGCCGACAAGTACTCCAAGGAGAGCCTCCAGTGGCAGAACAAGTACACGGAAACGAACACCGCCCTCACGACGGCCAACAGCAGGCTGACCAGAATCCGCGGAAGCCTCATCGAGCTGGACACCGCGTTCGAGCCCATGGGCGAGGAGATGGCGTCGCTGAAGGACGGCCTCGTCGACGTCGATTCGCTGGCGGACGACATCAAGACCGTCCGCTCGAACTCCACACTGGTAAACCTGAAGGCCACCGACCTGAAGGACACGGTGGACTCCATGCAGTCGACGGTGACGGCGATGCAGGGCTACGTCAACAGGATGGCCTCCCTCGTGGATGCCGTCAAGGGGGCTTGAGGATGGCTGCCCTGTCAGGGAAGGTCTTCGAGGCGAACGCGGTCC
>JBFYKH010000078.1:0-17639 GCA_041306075.1 Candidatus Altarchaeota archaeon | reverse complement strand
AGAAAAAGTTGCTGGACATACTGGCATGCCCGAAATGCAAAGGCGACCTCGCATACAAGGACACCCCCGAGGAGGAGAGCCTGACCTGCAACAAATGCAGGCTCAGATACGCGGTCGAGGAGGGCATACCGATAATGCTCATAGACGAAGCCCAGAAAATCTAGGCGGATGCTAGCCGCCGGATTTCACACTCGATTGTGCAGGGGTTCCTGCGACCTCCGGTCGCTACCCCCTGCAATCACATTCGCGATGCAGGGGCAGATGCAAGGCTTCCGCCTTGCCTGCCCCAGCTTCTAAGACAGCATACACCAACAGGCACATACACGAAGCAGGGGTGGCAGAGCATGGTTTAACGCGCAGGCCTGCTAACTAAGGCACAGGCGGAAAGTCTGTGGCCCACAAGGCCGCTTGGGTTCAAATCCCAACCCCTGCGTAAATCTGGGAAGGACACCGGACGGGCCGAATCACTCCCGGAAGCCGCCTTGGCGCCGCATGAGAAGTCTGGTCCCCAGCCCCCGGCAAGCCCATGGACAAGGGAGGGGCCACACGCTAATACCAAGGCCAACAGATAAAATATAATAGCCCCGTCCGAGGCCGGACGGGGGATTTAGAGTCCTTACTTAATCATCCTCTAGGACCCATGTTCTGGAGCTGCTTCATGAGCTCGCCCATGTCCTGGAACTGGACGCTTGACGGCGGCCTGAACCTGCTGTCAGCGGACACGTCAGGCCTGCAGTCGACGTTAACCGCGCTGTTGGCGACCTGGTTGAGGTCGGCGTACCCGCTGTTCTGGGCGCTGCCCGCCCCCTTCATGTCGGCGATGTTGAACTTAACCCCCTCCGTCTCCCCCTCAGCCCACGTGTACATCCACGTGCCGTCGCTCACCATATTGCTCGCGACGCCGTCCACTGTGGACGTGGAGAAAAACTTCTGGCCCTTGACCCAGCTTTCGCTCGCGACGCCATCGTACGTGTACGTGCACTTGTAGCCGACGCCGGACGTCATCGCCGAAGCAAGGTCCGTCAGCCTGTCGGTCAGGCCGCCCGACGCCTTCAGGGTCGTCGGGGCCTGTGCCTGCCCGGCGGCCTGCGTGGTCTCAACCGTCTCCTCGGCAGCAGCCGCCCCGGCCCCGCCTGATTCCTGACTTGTCGTATTATCGTCCGAACCGCCCATGCAGCCGCTCAACAGGAGCAGTAACGCCACCAGGGGGGCAACCCTCACAATGTACATGTCAACCATATTGCACCTCACATGCGGAAATAGAGGATGATATGTGGGCGGATGATATAAATAACACCGGCCTACCGCCCAGTAACTTAATAAGTCCCACGCGCCTAATATTGAACCTCGAAAACAAGGGCTCGTAGATCAGTCCGGTAGATCACCACCTTGGCATCGACCAGCAGGGCGATTGGCGACCGAAGGTCGACAAAATGGTGGGGGCCTCGGGTTCAAATCCCGACGAGTCCAATTAGTATCTGTCCATTAGGATATTGTCTGAATCACTCGTCGGGATGTAAAAAGCCCGAAGGGCTTTTTAGAGAATCCCGACGAGCCCCAATCCAATGTTTTAAGTCGCGGCAGACATATCTTCTCCTGTGAAGGTCATCGGCTTGATCGGGGGCATGAGCTGGGAGTCCTCGCTCACCTACTACCGGCTGATCAACGAGGGGGTCAAGCGGCGTCTCGGCGGCCTCCACTCGGCGAAGTCCCTGATGTATTCCGTGGATTTCGACGAGGTGGAGAGGCTCCAGCATGAAGGCCGCTGGACCGAGGCGGCCGTTGTGATGGCGGACGCCGCCGTCCGGCTTGAGCGCGGCGGCGCGGAATTCATCGTCATATGCACCAACACGATGCACAAGATGGCGGGGGATGTCGAGGCGGCCGTCGGCATACCCCTCCTGCACATAGCCGACGCCACGGCGGACAAGGTCAAAGCCGACGGGCATGCCACGGTGGGCCTCCTGGGGACCAGGTACACGATGGAGGAGGAGTTCTACAGGGGACGGCTTGAAAAGAGGCATGGCCTGACGGTTCGGGTTCCGGGCGAAGCCGACCGAAAGTGCGTGCACGACGTCATCTACGGGGAACTCTGCCTCGGCGACGTGAGGCCGAAGTCGAGGGAGGAGTTCAAGCGGATAATCACGGGGCTTCGCGACGGGGGCTCCGAGGCCGTGATACTCGGATGCACCGAAATCGGGATGCTCGTGAAAGACGACGACTGCCCCCTCCCAGTCTACGACACCACTAGGGTTCACGCCGAAGCTACGGTGGAGTACGCGCTATCCGGCAGGAAACCTTAGACTATTTCTTCGCCTATGCGGAGTATATGTCATGGCGGAGCCGGAGATACTCGACATAACGGCGTACTCGAAGGATTACAGCCTCGGGAAGACGCTGATGATAGCGAAGCCCGCGGAGCCGGAGGTGGACATCAACTCCCCCGGCCTGATAATGCACGGCAGCGAGGCGGACCCGTACACGATACTTAACTTCGGGCTCGTCCCCCAGCAGACCGGCAAGAACAGTATAGAATGCGAATGGCAGGTCTGCCTCGGCCTCAACGCCAAGGGCAGCAGGCTCACGCTCAGGAAGGACCACACCAGGAAGAACGCGGCGGTGAAATACGCGGGCTATTTCAGCCGGGCCGGAGCGGCATACATCATCAGCGACGAAATCAAAGGACAGAAAGGCTACAGCGAGTACTGGGACCAGGGGGAGGACGCCAGGGGCTACGCGTGGAGCCCCAAAGCCATCAAGGCAGACCACATAATCGGGGTGGTCACCGAGAACGTGCCCTTGGTCGCTGCCGCCATGGCCGCGGCAAAGAGGATTCTGCCGATTTACAGGCCCGACGGCTCTTGCATAACCGTGGAGACGCTCAGTTAAGTGGGACCGTCGCGATTTGAACGCGAGTCACCAGCACCCCAAGCTGGGAGGATACCAAGCTACCCTACGGTCCCATACGGCATACGGATTACATTGCGGCCTAAGGCGTCCGACACAATATTAGGGGCTCTGCGGGTTAAATATGCTAGAGGGGCCTAACCTGGTTTTTTAGCCGGTAATCTAATGGCTAAACGTAATGCCCAAGGATTCTGAGGATGTCGTCGAGACTGACGAGGAGCTTGAAGCCTTAAAGGCCGAACTCGAGAAGGAGAGGGCTAAATACGCTGCCAAGAAGCCGGAGGAGCAGGCGACTGCATCTGCCGAGGCCCCGAAGACGCAGCCCGAACCGCAGGCGAAACCCACCGCGCCGATGGAGACCGTCCAGGCTGCGCCCGAAGCCTTGGCGAAGCCGCCAGAAAAGACTGATGAAACAGGCGGGCCCCCCCATCCGACGAGCGACGAGAGCCTCGACAACCTGCGAGCCGAGCTAGCGAAGGAGAGGCTGAAGTACAGCCTACAGGCGACCGAGGGGATGACAGTCCAGAAGCCCCCTGAGCCCGACGAGGAACTAGTGAACCTGGAGGCCGAACTCGAGAAGACGGCCCAACGAAAAACCCCCGAGCCGCAGGCAAAAGAGCCGGCTAAGACCGCCGTCATAACCAAACCCGAGGCGCCCGCGAAGACGCCGTATGCCGAAATCCAAAAGCCGACGACCAAACCCCCCGTCATAACCGAGACTAAAACCAATGCCTCAGCCGACAGCGAACTGGAAGAGTTGAAGGCCGAGCTGGAGAAGGCGAAACAGGGCGCCCCGAAGCCGCAGGAGAAGAAGGAGCAGCTCGCCGGGACATCCAAGACGGAAGCGCCCAGGAAGCCGCTGCCGCCGGAACTCGCCCGTAAACCGCAGGAGAAGAAAATCAGGCCCGCGCTCGAGCCATTGCACGAGGACCTGTTCGACGACATGCAATCCGAGCCCACGGCCAGGAAACCGCCGGGGAAGACCCCCTACGTCGCCATAATCCTGTTCATCGTCCTCGCCCTGGCAGCGATAGTGGCGTACACGCTCATGCAGGAGCCGGATGTGAGGGAAAGCTACCAGTGCCTGGACGGAAGCTGGGTGGAGGACAGGACCCTGTGCCCGCCGACCACGACGACGCGCCCGACGCCGACCACAGAGCCCCCGTTCACCATGCCGCCCGCCACCACAATGGAAACGACAACCACCACCCTGGAATCCGCATGCTCGAAGAACGGCGACTGCGAGAGGCCGATACCGTACGTCCCCTACTGCGACGGCAAAATCGTCAGGAACCCGGACGTTAAGTTCACCTGCCTCCACGGCGGCACCCCGGACGCGTACTGCCAGGCCATCACGGCGCCGCCCAAATTCATCAAAGCCTGCGAGGACAGCCAGTACTGCTGGCTGGGCGAATGCTACCCTGAACACTGCCGCAACAGAGCCAGGGAGTCGGACAAAGGCGAGGAGAAGGTTGACTGCGGGGGGCCGTGCCGCAGATGCAACAGCACCGACACGTTGTGCAGGACGGGCGCCGACTGCGGACGGGACGTGTGCGCCACACCCTACTGCAACCGCGACATGAACCCCACACACAACTGCACACGCTACAGCTGCATGGACCCAGGCTCGCCCAACGCATCATGCCAGGCGAAGACGACGGTCGAAGTCATAGAAAAATGCGGCCGCGGGAGGATGTGCATCGAAGGCCAGGACGACTGCATGGACAGCGGGGGGACGGCGAACTGCCACGACTGCGTGAAAAACCAGGGCGAGGACGGCGTGGACTGCGGGGGGCCGTGCGCTGCATGCACAGCCATACCCGCCACCTACGACAGACTGAACCTGACCGCTACAGACGTCATAGACTACCAGAGATACAAGCTCAAGCTCGACAAACTGAACAGGGAGATAAACTGCTCCACCGGCGCCTTCGTCCGCGCCACAGACCCGTACGGCTTCGCCAGAACCTACAAGGTCACAGCCCAGAACAGCGCCGAATTCTACGACATAACCTTCGGATTCCTCCAGGCCGACACCAACAGCGCGCTGATATGGATAGTCAAGAAAAACGTGATGTAAACCAGGCTTTTATTCGATAAAACCCCTAAAATACAGAACCGAGGCAAGAGACAAATAATCCGACAAACGCCTCCGTAGCCCAGACTGGCTACAGCGGAACCCTTTTCTTTTAAGAAAAGAAGAGTGTTTCCGGAAAAGCGCGAATGCGCTTTTCGGACCAGAAATTGCCGGGGCAATTTCAATGTCATCCCAAAAGAAAAACGGGAGGGGGAAGATGCACCGGCGGTAAAAGCCGGGAAGAGAAAATAAAAAAAACCGACTGACGCCTCCGTAGCTCAGACTGGCTGGAGCGGCCGACTTGTAATCGGCAGGTCGGGGGTTCAAATCCCCCCGGGGGCTAAAGTATAACGGTTCATATGTTCATCCAACGCCTTCGGGAGTTCTTCCATAGGAGCGAATATAGGGCGGCTACAAAGCTCATTGGTCCCGGGCCTGCAAGATTCCTCGACATAGGCTGCGGAAGGCCGTGCGAGACCATGCCTGACTACGCCCTGTCGGAGTACGCGGGAGCCGGGGTCTACCTGGATATCAAGAGGTGCGCGTCACCACCCGACGGCTGCATTTTCGTCCAATCCGACGCCCAGGCACTCCCCTTCAAGGCGGCAAGCTTCGACAACATAATGATGCTCGAGACCATAGAACACGTCAGGGATGTGGACCTAGCCATGGCTCAGGTCAGTCACGCGCTGCGGGACGACGGCGTGGTCGTGCTGTCAACCCCGTCGAACAACATCCTATGGAGGGCCACGTGGTTCCTGTGGGAGAGGACGTTTGGCAGATACTGGTTTGGCACGCACAACGTCGACCTTGACCGCAAAATGCTCGTCGGGATTCTGCGACGGTACTTCGACGTCGAGGATGTCGTAACGTTTTGGGGCGTAATACTCATCATCAAGGCGCGGAAAAAATGCGGGCGCCAACGCCGCATGCCACATGGAACTGGCAATTCGTCGCATGCTGTCTGAGCGAAGCAGGCTAACGCGCTCCAATTCTCCCCAGCAGCCTGAGCTTGAGGGAACCGCCCCCAAGGCGACCGATTGCTTTTCTGGCTAGATACTCCGCAGTCGCATACGCCTGCGACATTATCAGGACGAAGAACACTGGCTCGAGGAAGAACTTCATCCGGATGGCGTCCGTCCAACCCAGCCGGTTACACAGGGAAGTGATGGCGAAAACGTAGAAAAGCGGCGGGACAAAGCCCATAAGGCTCCATGAGCGCAGGCGCCTGCCATCCCCCAAAAAACCCAGCAAAGCCCCTGAAACCAGGGACAGCAGTATTAAACCGACGAAAGAAAGACCCGAGAAGACCGTGTTATAGGCCGAAAACCACGGAAGCCAATCCATGAGTGAGTTTTGCGTGTATGTTGCCGACGGCCTCCAATAAAGCCCAGAATTCAGCTCATAGGACCTCCCCAAACCCTCGAGTGCCTCGGTAGGGTGGTCCAAAATCCACCGCGCACAGACCCGGCTGTGCCCGACATAGTCCAGGTACGTTTTTTCGTTGTTGAAGTTATCCTCGGCAAAGATCTTGGCATCGGCTGGGTAGCGGCCCTCCCACCCGGAATAGGCCGCCTTGACCTCGTCCGGGGCAGGCTGGTACCAGAAGACCTCGCAATAATGATACCCGTTGAAAGTGCAAGTCGAAAAAAAACCGAAGGCGAGGTAGTGCCAGACCAGATACGGCCCGGTGAGCAGCAGCAAAACAGCGCAGAACAACCCCACCTTCCTTGCCGGAAGGCGGAACAGGATAAGCGACAGGACGACGAACGGGAAGAAAAACCACTGGAAGAATGACCTTGTAAAGAACATCAGCGAAGTCGCGAAGCCTATCCGCACGACCGACCCTTTCCCCGATGCTGCAAGCCACAACTCGAAGAAGAGCCAGAAGACGAGGAGCGAGCCCATCATCGTCGATTCTAGCATGGTGGCGTAGAACATGGGGGCGGGATGGAGAGTCCATATCAGCGCGCACAACAATGCGAACCCGCGCCCTGTAGCCTTCCGAATCCACACATACACGAGGGTCGACATGCCAGCGAACAGGAGGGAAAACACGTAATACAACCCCCTGTCGGTCCTGCGCAATAGCTCGTCCGGCGCTGCGTCCGGGTAAAGCTGGGTTATCGCCGCCCGAATGAGATCCAGCATAGGCGGCTCGATATGAAGATAGAGGAGGCTTCGCAGGGGATGATCCCTCAACACGCTAGCCGGCAGCGTCTGCATCATGTCGTCGGACGACCACCCCTGGTAATGCAGGCCGTCCCTCGTCGAACCGCTGGCGTAGTACTCCAACACGTTCAGGAAGACCAGGCTCAGAGCGAACACTACGATGCTGTCTCTCACGGGCGACCTGCAATCACCAGTTGGGGGCATTCAAATCCTGTCCGTGCCGCGCCGCAACCCGCAACCTTCCGGGACGGCGTAAGGGCGCCCGGCGAAGCGTAAACATGCCGATTAGACCTGTCCGGCCTGTGCTCCGACCCCGGTGATATGTATAAAGTCCCGGATAAATAAGTACATGCCCCTCCGGAGGCAACGGGGGCTGCCGACCCGGGCGTAGGGGCATTAGCCTTCAAGCACCCTGAAAACGGTCACATGGGGGCGCCTTATCGGCTCCAGCACATGCTCTTCCGACACATCCTCGAGGTATCCGACCCACGCATCGTCTGTGCCTGCCTGCTCATCAACCCAGGGGTTCTCATGCAGGGTGTATATGAGGTATATGCTGCGCTCGCCAAGATAGTGCCTTATTGCGTCTTTTCCGCCGGGCATGCTCGCGTTTAAGACGTTGACTAGCAACACGTCTCTGTCGGCTTTCAAGAGCGTCAGATAGGCCGTTGTGAAAGGCGAGTCGCGGTAGATTATGACGGAGCCGTTCGCTACAAAGGACAGTTCGCCTGAGACCTCGGAAGTGCCTTCGCGTATTATATTGCCCGCCGAGATGGCGTAGACGTTAACCAGCAGGGAGTAGCAGAGAGCTAATGAAGCCGCCACCAGGAGAATCTGCATTGCCGGTTTATTCCTGCCTTTTTCCGAAAGGCCCGCCAGGCATAAAAGCGCAGCCGAGATGAAAAGCGGCATCGTGTGCGTGAAAGGATGTGCCTCGAGCATCATCACTCCCCCGGAGTTTGCCATGGAGAGGAGCAGCAGTAGCGCAAAAGCAAGCGCCGAAGACACGCCAACCATTCTGTTGAAGGACCCCCAGCACCCAGCTATGACATAGCCTGCCGAAATGCCGAGGTACGGCAGGGACTGCAGAAAATACCTCATGAACGGCATCTCACCCCCGTGCTGGTTGACCCGTGCGGAAAAAAACAGAACCTCAATTGTTGAGAAAATGAGTAGAAAGTGAAAGCCCCCTTCACCCCTTCTTTTCATCTGGTATAGTCCATAGGCCGCTAGGGCGAGGATTGGCGAAGCCTGAAGGAGCGACATCTTCGCTTTCGGCACAACCGCAGACGCTATCGGAAACCATCCTATGTAGGCTACCTCCGAGAACAGTACCTGCGCCGAGACTATGATGCGTCCTGCGACACCCCTGTCGAGCGCGAAGAAGATGCACAGGGACAAGGCGACGAGCACTGGCCCAATCGTCGGCCAAAAGCGCCCCAATCCGAACTTGCCCAGCGCATACTGCGAATATAGGAGGATGCTGCACAGGACAAAGACCTGCACGTACCCGTAGCTGCCGAACTCATCGCCTAGACCACTATATCCACTTGCTAGCGGGTTGCCGTATGCGAGATGGTTGAATATCAGAAAGACGGCGGATAAGGGTATGACGCCAAGGACGAGGTATAGGGCGTCTGATTTTCTCCTGAGCTCAAAATAAAGATAAAAAGACAGGGCCACGGTGAACAACACGGTCTGAAGCCTAAGCCCAAACGCCGCGGAAGAGAGGAGACCCGCAAGAAAAAGATGCAGTTTACTGCCGTCTCTGACGGCCTTCAATGCGTAATATGCGGCCGCCGTCATCGCCGCCGCTGACATCGCATGGGGCCAGACGTCCAACCCGTATGGCATTGCATAAGTGCCGAGGGAGTAGACCACTGCGGATGTGAGGGCGATGGTTCCGTCCGAAAAGAGAAGCCTGGCAATCTTGTAGACCAGTATCACTGTCGAGCAGAAGGCAAACGTGTTGGCGAGTATCAAGCCCCTTAAACCGAGGGCCATGTAGAAGGGCGCTGCCAGCAGGGGGTAGAGCTTCGGGTACTGGGGCGTCAAGGCCCCGTTGTGTAAATCCACCATCTCAACGAACTCGACCCCCTCCCCGGAATAGCTCAGTCCCCTGTCGAGCGCGAAAGACCCGTCAATGACGAACGAGTTGACCATCAGCAGGTAAATCCCCTCGTCAGTAACGTATATCCCCTCGTGGACCAGGGGGAACATCAAGAGCAGGAGGATGAGGGAATAGGCCCAAATCGCCAGTTCATGCTTGTCAGACAGCAAGCTTTTCACGCGGTCTGTTGGGTCGTGAGCCTCAACTTTGGGGGGCATCGGATAATGTATGTTAACTTGGCGGTTAATACTGCCAGGTTCGGCATAATGCGCAGGGGGGCGCGTATGGCAGAAGAGGGTCTGATTGCTGGGCGTGTTATCGCATAGTCTCGCGCAATAGGGTTGAGGGTTATAATAACAGCAACCCTTATTCATAAGGGCGACAGCATACCCCGGAGGGGGGGAGGGCAGGGTTAAAATGGATAAACTTTCCGTCATAGTGCCGGTATACAATGAGGGCGGGAACATCAGCGCATTCCTCGATGAGCTCGTCTCCACGCTTAAGGGGTCGGGCCGGGCCTATGAGGTGATTGTTGTAGACGACGGCTCGACAGACAATTCGGCCGAAGAGATAAAAAAACACGGAGTAGTCGTATTTTCCCACCCCTACAACCTCGGTTACGGGGCTGCGATAAAAACGGGTATGCGCAAGTCTACAGGCGACTGGATATGCATAATAGATGCGGATGGGACATACTCCGCAGCTGACATACCCACCCTCATGCGGTACGCGGGGGAGTACGACATGGTGGTCGGCGCAAGGACTGGCGCCCAGGTTCGAGCCCAGATTCTCCGACGGTTTGCCAAAGCCGTTCTGAGGTGCCTTGCTGGCTACCTGACCCAGCACAGTATTCCAGACCTGAACTCGGGGCTGAGGATATTCAGGAAGAAACCAGCGCTGATGTACCTGCATCTGCTGTCAGACAGGTTCTCGTTCACAACTACCCTGACCCTTGCATTCCTTTCTAACTCGCTGACAGTCAGATACGTGCCGATAAACTACGGGCTGAGAGTCGGCAAGTCAAAAATCAAACCCGGTTCAGACACCATAAACTTCATTATCCTCATAGTAAAGACGGTCACATACTTCAACCCGCTGAGAATTTTCCTGCCGCTTAGCATAATCCTGCTCGCTCTCGGGTTTCTCGTTTTCACGTACAGCGTCCTGGTGGTGGGCAGAGTCATGGACATATCCGTGATAGTGCTGTGGGTCTCATCACTGCAGCTTGCCGCACTAGGATTGCTTGCTGATTTGATAAAAAATGCAATGCCAAGAACGCGGTATATGGACGACTAACGTTCGGGCCCAATTCCTAAACTGGAGGCGGGGAAAAAACAGGTTCCTGTTCGCAAAAAGGCTCGCGGCCATACTTCCGTACATACCGGAGGGCTCGAGCGTGCTGGACGTCGGGTGCGGCGACATGGAAATGCTGGAAAAAATCCGAGAGGCGAAGGACATAGGCTTCTACGCAGGCATTGATTTAGTCGACAACTCACGAGGCTTTATTCTGGGCCGCACCATACTAGGGGACGCCCAGGACTTGCCGATAAAAGACGAAAGATTCTCATGTATAGTCTCAACCGCGGTGATAGAACACTTATTCGACCCGGAGAGGGGACTCGATGAGTTCAGGAGGGTCCTAAAAAAGGGTGGAAGGGCGATAATAACCACCCCGAACCCGATGTTTTCGCCACTGGCGTATATGCTTTCGGTGCTGGGGTTGAAGTACGCGGAAGGCCTTGAACGCAAGATAACGCTGAAATGGCTGGGTGAGATGCTTTCAGCGGGAGGGTTTAGGGTAATCGCAACCGGGCATTTCCTGGTGCGCGCGAACCAGCTCATAGTCGCGGAAAAGGAGTAAGGGGGCTTATCATGCAACATAGCCCAGCGCCTTAAGCTTGTCGTACGCATTTTCATCAAACCCAGTATAGACTGGATATGCGAGGCAGTCCCTTCTCGAATTGATGAACCGGTCTATGGCCCGGCGCATGCGTGGGAAGTCGCCCCAGAGCATAGCATTTTCGGCAGGCCCGACGGCTAAATCGAAAAGTTGCTCCTTGCCGTCTGACTGACGGACATACCGGTATTTTTCAGTCCTGAGGGAAGTTTTGCTTACCTCCCCTTCCCGGAGCCCGAAGAACGTTTCGCTATATGCCGCCCGTCCGGGCTCGGACGCGTCAGGCCGGTATATGCTCCTCCCCTGCATGCACTTTCCGGGGGGGGCGCCAAGAATGTCCAGTATCGTCGGGGCAATGTCGACCGTCTCTGTGATGCGGTCGATTCTTTTTTCCCGGGGGTCTCGTGGGTTGAATAATATCGCCGGAACGTTGATGGTCGTGTCCATCAGCATCTTACCGTGGCCGACCTCGCCGTGGTCGCGTAGCCCCTCTCCATGGTCTGCTACGACAATTATGAGGGTGTTGTTGAGCATGCCTTTACCTTCGATGAACTTGTATAGCCGCCCTATCTGGTCGTCCACGTACCTTATCTCCCCATCGTACTCTGGCGTCTGCGAGGGGAACATCAACGCGTATCCGTCAGGTGGCGAATATGGCAGGTGCGGGTCAAAGTAATGCACCCATAGGAAGAACTGCGAGGTATGCGTCTCGTTCAGCCACTTGATGGCGGCATCAGTGACGTCTGAGCCACGTCGCTCGAAGGGTTCGTCGATTTGGCCTATCGGGTGCTTGTCAGACTTCTTTTTTACGAGGGTCATCTTGTCATCGTATGTGCCAAACCCCTGGTCGAGGTTAAACCGCCGGTCTAGGACGAAAGAGCCCACAAAGGCCCCCGTCCTAAATCCGCTGGAGTTCAGAATTTCGGGCAGGGTTTCAACGTTATCGCCTAACGCCTCCAGCCAGTTGTCCCTGACACCAAACTGGAAGGGGTAGAGTGAGGTCAGTATTGACGCGTGTGAGGGGAGGGTTATGGGGGCCGAGGACATCATCCGTGTTAGGACGGTGCTCTTTAGCGCAAGTGAGTCGATGTTGGGCGTCGTGTTATGGGCATAGCCGTAACAGCCGAGGTGCTCTTTTCGCGTCGTGTCAAGCGTCAATAAAACGACGTTGCACCCAGGACACCGGTGGCCGTCTTCGAGCGACGTTTGATTCTGGCCGGCTAAGTTGACTTGGGCCTGCCTTTGGCCAGTGGCGGGCATGTGCCAGCATAATGGTATGACGGCTGCAAGGGCTAGGGCTGACACCGCCAGGATTAACGCCTTTCCATTAGACATATACAATATTTTACTCTAGGCGGCTTAATAGGGGTATTATGAAAGTGCTTCTCGTCAACCCGCCAACCGAACACATGATACAGACCCCCCTGCCGGCTTTTGTCGAGGAGGACCGCGGGTGTTCGCCCCCGCTCGGACTCCTTTACATCGCATCGTCCTTGAGGGGGGAGGGTCATGATGTCGAGGTAATCGACTCGCAGGCGGAGAAGCTCGACTATGCGAAATTGGCCTTTAGGGTCGAGGGCGCGGAACCAGACGTCGTCGGGATAACCGCGATGTCGTTCACGCTTATAGACGCCCTGAATACCGCAAAGATCGCAAAGGAGCATTGCCCGCAAGCTAAGGTTGTGTTGGGCGGGCCCCACCCGACGATATATCCCCTCGAGACGGTTGCTTTTTCGGATGTGGATTATGCCGTCGTTGGCGAGGGAGAGCTGACAATGCCCCTCCTCCTGAGGTCCATAGGAGACGGGAAGAGTTGCAACGCGGCTGGTGTCGCATACAAAGACCGTGGAAACCCGGCTTATAACCCTTGGCGCGAGTACATATGCGACCTTGACACGCTTCCGTTTCCGGACAGGACCTTGACACCCTACGGGAGATACTCATCAATCCTGGCCAGGAAGACCCCCATAACAACTATGATAACAAGCCGCGGATGCCCGTACAAGTGCGTCTTCTGCGACAGGCCCCAGATGGGCAAGGCGTTCAGGGCCCGCAGCGCAAAAAACGTGGTCGATGAGATGGAGGAGTGCGCAGGCCTTGGAATCAAGGAGATTCTCGTATACGACGACACATTCACTGTGGACAGGAGAAGGGTTTTAGACATATGCTCTGAGAAGAGGAGGAGGGGGGTGGACATCGCCTTTGACATACGCGCGAGGGTAAACACCGTGGACGCTGAGGTCCTGGGGAGGCTGAAGGATGCGGGCTGCGAGCGGATACACTACGGCGTCGAATCCGGCAATCCAAGTATACTCGAGATACTTAGAAAGGGCATAAACCTAAAACAGGTCGATGAGGCTTTCAGACTGACAAGAAAGGCGGGCATCGAAACGCTGGCGTACTTCATGATAGGTTCCCCGACTGAGACCAAGGAAAGCGTGGAGGAGACGATAGACTGCGCCATTCGGCTTCAACCGGATTACGCCCACTTCGCAGTGACGATACCCTTCCCCGCCACCGACCTGTACCGGATGGCGTTGGCTGAGGGGGTGATAAAGGATGACGTATGGCTCAACTTCGCAAAAAACCCTAGAGAGGAGTTTATACCGCCTGTTTGGGAGGATAGCCTGCGCGTGGAAGAACTCAAACAGTATCTTGATGAGGCGTATAAAAGGTTCTACGTCCGCCCGGGTTACATCCTCAAAAGAATCGGGAGGATAAGGTCTCCATCCGAGCTTCTGCGCAAAACGGCATCGGGCATAAGGCTGCTTAGGTGATAGTCACCTGCTTAAGATATACGGCAACACCTCGGCATACAGGCTTCTGTGGGTGTCGGAGTAGCTGTCCCAAACAAACCAGGCAGTCTCAGGGGAATAACCGAATAGCAGGAGTATATGGACGAGGAAGGATAGGGCTATTGCGCCGTAGATGACATAAACGAACCACTTCCCGTGTTTAAGCGCTTCCTCTAAGGCCGGGGCGGCCAACACCCCGAACAGGGGGAAAAGGTGCGCCATGTGCCTTAACCCTAAAAAATGCCCCCCATGCCAGAAGCTGTACATGCTCAGAAACATCGCGGTCATGAGTATGGGGGACGCCAGGGCTGCCGCTTTGAGCCTCGCCTTCTTTGAAATCAAGAAGAAGCCGGGCACAGCCAGCAAGAATAGCGGACTGTAGACGAAAATTCCGCGGGAGCCGCTGAAGAACATACCGTAAAATACGCCCGGGTTAGGGGCGGCCATAAGTCCGGCATCCCTGTCGTAGCTGATATGCTCCGGCGGGAAATAGTTCGAATAGCCGCTCTCGAAGGGGGTGCCGAAGTAATGTACGTTGTACGCCAACAAACCCGCCAGTGGAATGGCAAACAGGACCGATGACATGGCGGCAACCTTCCTATCAGCAATTATACGCGGGAGTATGGAGGGCGCAATCCCCAGGACTGCGAGGGCATTCACGTAATCAACAGCTATGGAATAGCCCAGGCAGAGGGACGAAGCTCCTAGGGCTAGGCTACCGCGCCCTTTACCGAAGGACAGGTATACGGCCGACAGAATCAGGAGGCTGGAGAGGAGATGGCTCATGGACACGCTTACTAGCACAATCGTCAGACACCCGAAAATCACGTATTCCGCCGAGATAACGGATACCGTCTCCGACAGACTAAAGGCCTTACACAGCCGGTATACCAGTAGGAACACGATGCACGCGAGGAATACATTCAGGAGGTAAGCTACAGAGACAGTTAGGACTGGAATATGAACCGCGTTTGAAACGTAGATGAGCGGCATCGCGCAAAACAGAAGGAGCAGCGGGTAGCCCGGAGGCTTATTCGACAAAAAATCAGCGCCAGTGTAACTGCTATCCATATGGCTGGCAGACGCGTAGTCTATGATGAAACTACCGCGCATGTAAAGCGACTCGACTGTGTTTAAGTGACTTGCCTCATTGCCGGAAAAGTAGGTTAGGCCGCTGGTGGATAACCTTAAAAAGAGCACGCTTATAAGCAAAACTGCCAAAAACAACAGCCAAAAAAAAATCGAAACGCCGTTTATTTTCCTGACCACAACGGCCTTTAAGTCTGTGGTCAGCACAAAAACGCAAGGAGACTTAGAGCTTTAGCCTGCAGAGGATGTACGTTGCCTGACTCCATTTTCCTTGCTTCCCTCCTTTCTTGTTTTTTGTCTATTGATGCGATTGCCGAGGCGGCGCACCCCCGCAGGGGCCGATTTTGGAACCGTCTCGGAGGTTACGTACGCATTTGGTTGGTGTGAACCATATGAGGAGGTTCAACCCCCTCTGGTCAAATCACGCTAAGCCACCGGCTTATGTGATTTTCTGTTTTCCCTCCTTCCGGTATTCAAGGTAGGAGTATGCTGTCAGGTACGCGGTCGAGGCCAGTATGGGGGCGATTACGGGGATTATGCCGTACTCGCCGAAAGCGGGGCTTGTGAGGGCGATTACCGCGGAGGCCTTGAACAGCCTGCCTCCGAGCCTGTGGGTCTTCTCCCAGACGGCGGGGCTTGAGAGCGTCCAGGGGCATCTGATGCCTATCCACCAGTTGGGCTTCGATTGTTCCAGGAGAGCCCCTATCCGGTAGTAGAGGACTGAGAATGCGGGTGTGAGGGCCGTCAGCATGTCGAAGGCGGCTCCGAGGTTCCATGCTATCGTCAGCGCCTGTAGGTACAGCATGAACGACGCGAACACCGCTATGAACCGCTCGTATTCGGGCATGAAGGCCGCGACATTGGCCTTCAGCGGGTCTATGGACGGGAAGAGGCGGAGGATGGCTACGAATATGAGCGTCAGGGCCGGGATGAGGTAGAACATCACGTCCTTGGGCATGTAGCCGTTGACTTCGCCGCTTGCGCCCCAGTGGGACGCCATCCGCTCGGGGAGTATAGGGTAGGCTATGACGCTGAGGAGGAATGACGCCGCAATCAGCGCTACCGTTGCCGCATTCGCCCACTTCACGTATAACTATTGCATCTGAGGGTATATTATCCTGTATACACCGTATATCGCGGACGTGAACGCTGCGGCCGAGAACGTGAGGGTGAAGTACGCTATCAGCTTTATGTGGATTTTCGTGACGTCCAGGCTTTCGTTGTAAAGTATCAGTGTCAGGGAGAAGAGCATTATCATGAAGAGTATGGTGAACTGGTTGGCGGCTATGGCCTTCACCGTCTCGAGTTCTCCGATGAGCCGCATCGCGCTCCGGTAGTGGTATTCTATCGCCTTCTGGGTCTCGCTCGGGCGGCCCGGCATCGTGATGTACTGTCTCGCCTGCTCCTGGAATTCGCCGTCGGGGGCGAAGAGGTCGTACATGTCCGTCTGCGGGGACAGCTCTATCAGGTCCTTCCTTACCTGCCATACGTTGTTGCTTATGGAGTTGATGTAGTAGACGAGGAACGCGCCGAGTATGCCGAGCATCGCAGCCGACGCCTGGAAGATGTTCCCGGTCATGCCCTTGAACCCCATGGAGGTGAGTATCGGCCGGTCGGTGAGTATGTCGAAGAGGCTTATGAGGAGGGTGAGGCCGACCGCGAACAGGATTACGGACAGGGGGTTGTCCGGGTACCGTAGGAATATCGCAGTCGCGGCTATGGAGACTATTATGGGGGCGAGCGTGAGCGCCATCACCAGCCACATGACATCTATCATCCGGTCACCCGTAGACTATTACCGCCCGGCGGAATTTAAGGGCGGTTATTTTACCAGCCTGGGAATATGCTTACGTATGAGGATAGAGCGCAGGGACCTGAGGCACGGCGCGGTGAGGGTGCGCCTCGAGAGCCTGGACGACATGTGGTACCTGAGCCGCGTCGTCGCCCCCGGGGACGTCGTTAAGGGCAGGACGCACAGGCGCATAAAGGACAGGGAGGGCGAGAGGAGCGGCGGGGGCGAGAGGAAGGCCGTCAACCTCGCCGTCCAGGTCGAGTCCCTGGAGTTCAAGTCGGATTCCCGGGCCCTCAGGGTGACGGGGGTCATAGTGGAGTCGAGCGACGACACGGTCGCATGCGGAGGCCACCACACATTCAACCTCGAGGGCGGGGAGTCGGTCACCGTCGTGAAGGACAGGTGGGGGAAGACCGGCCTCGACCTCCTGGACGAGGCGGTGAAGGGGACGCTGAGGCCGAAGGTCATAGTCGTGTCCGTCGACGAGGGCGAGGCCGTCGCGGGCCTCGTGAGGGAGTCGAGGGTCGAGTACTACGAGCTCTCCCGCAACATCGGGGGGAAATACGACGTCAAGGGGCGGGACGCAAGGAAGACGGGGTTCTACGCCGAGCTTGCGGCCCTCCTGGATGGCCTGGCGGGGAGGGAGAACGTGAGCCACATGGTTTTGTCCGGCCCGGGCTTCGAGAAGAACGGATTCCACAGGCACCTCGTCGAGTCCAGGCACGGGCTGGCTGGGATGTGCGTCGTCCAGGACACGGGCCAGAGCGGGAGGGCCGGCGTCCAGGAGGTCCTGAAGAGGG
>JBFYKH010000077.1:0-7394 GCA_041306075.1 Candidatus Altarchaeota archaeon | reverse complement strand
TGACTATCCGCTCCGACGCCTCCGTCGTCGCCGCCTTCACGCTTATGCCGGCGTCGCCGAGGTCTGCGCCAGACTTCTCCTTGATGAACATGATTAGCTCCCTCGTCTCTGGCCTCCCCTTCTCGAACTCGACGCCGACATAAAGGTCTTCCGTGTTCTCCCTGATAACGACTAGGTCCGTGCCCGGATAAGGCGCCGGTACGCCAGGGTAATGCCTGCATGGCCGCACGCACGCGTAGAGGTCGAGCGTCTTCCTCAGGGCGACGTTGACGCTCCTGAAGCCGCCGGCAAGGGGCGTGGTTACCGGCCCCTTGAGGGCGACCTTGTTCCGCCTTATGGACTCGAGCATTGCGTCGAGCATCTTCGGCGCATCGCCGCCTCCGATTTCTATCCTGTCCCAGCGGAACTTCACACCCGTAGCCTCCAGGCAGCCGACCGCTATGTCTACGAGCTCCGGGCCCACCCCGTCCCCCGGAATCAAAGTCACGTTATGGGTCATCGCAGCCTCCCCTTCGCGTAAGGCAGCGCCCCGCCAGCGGAAAGGACCGAAACCTGCCTCCCCGTAAGCTCAAGCTTCAATCTGGCTTTGACGGCGCCGGCAGCGAGAACCGCCTCCCCCCCGCCAAGGGCGGACTTCACGCCCGAAAGCTCCGCTGTCATGCCATTTCCGAACCGCTCCCAATCGCCCGGGTCGGCGAACACTAAGGGCAGCACCCCGAAGTTCACGAGGTTCGCCTGGTGTATGCGCTCGAACGATTTCGCCATTATTGCCCTGACGCCCAGGTAAGCCGGGCAGATGGCCGCGTGCTCGCGGCTTGAGCCCTGGCCGTAGCTCTCCCCCGCCACGATGAACGTGGACAGGCTCCGGGCCTTGTCGGCCTCGGCCCGCCCCGCGAACCCGCCGTCCAACGGCTCGAACACGTACTGGGAGTACGCGGGGATGTTGCTCCGGTACTTCATCCTCCCCCCCGCAGGCATGATATGGTCGGTCGTGACCTTGTCCCCTACCTTGAGCTCTATGACGCCGGCCACGACGTCTGCCGGAGGAGTGTTAAGGAACGGGGGGCCGATGTTAGGGCCCCTCAGGACGGAAGCCCCGGGGTCGTACGCCCGCTCGAACATGCCGTCGTCAGCATAGTAGGCCGCCGGCTCCTGAACCACGGGAGGCTTAATCCCTAGAGTCCGCGGGTCAGTTATCCTCCCGGTCAACGCCGAAGCCACTGCGACCTCGACCCCAGACAGGTAGACTTTCGCGTCCCGGGTCCCGCTGCGGCCCATGAAGTTCCTGTTGTTCGTCCGCAGCGACACGCCGCCGGAACGGGGGGCGTGGGACGCCCCGATGCAGAATCCGCAGGCCGGCTCGGCGACCCTGGCCCCCGCCCCGATGAGCGCGGAAAGCGCGCCGTTCTCGGATATCATCTTCAAGACCTGGCGGGAGCCCGGCGACACAATGAATTCGACGCCGTCCCTGACCCGCCTCCCCTTGAGCATCCCGGCCGCAGTCATCAGGTCCTTGTACGACGAGTTCGTGCAGGAGCCGACGCACACCTGGTCGACCGCGACATCCAGCTTGGAGGCGGGGGACACGTTGTCCGGGCTGTGGGGCGCGGCGACGAGAGGCTCGAGCGAGCCTAAATCAGTATCTATCGTCCGGTCATAGGACGCGTCAGAGTCGGCTGAAAGCGCCTCCCAGTCGCCGCCCCTGCCCTGCGCCTTCAGGAAATCGAGCGTCCGACCGTCGGACGGGAAGACCGAGGATGCGGCGCCGAGCTCCGCGCCCATGTTAGCGATAGTCGCCCGCTCCGGCACGGACAGGCCGCCGACGCCGGAGTACTCTATGACGCTGCCGGCGTTCCCCTTCGTCGACAGTATGGACAGCACCTTGAGTACGACGTCCTTGGACGAGATGAAATCCCCGAAGGCGCCCCGGAGCCTGACGTTAACCGCCTTCGGCCGCTTCACATAATACGGCTGCCCGGCCATAGCGAGCGCGATGTCGAGGCCCCCCGCCCCGAACGCGAGACAACCCGCCCCCCCGGCCGTGGGCGTGTGGCTGTCGGAGCCCAGAAGCAGCGCCCCCGGCCTCGCGAACCTCTCCAAATGGACCTGGTGGCAGATGCCGTTGCCGGCCTTGCTGTAGACTATCCCGTACTTCCTCGCCACCGACCGCAGGTAAGCATGGTCGTCCGCGTTCTCGAAACCCTGCTGGACGGTGTTGTGGTCGACATAGGATACTGAGAGCGTCTTGACCCGCCCGGCCGACAACGCCTCATACTGGAGGTACGCCATCGTGCCGGTCGCATCCTGGGTGAGCGTCTGGTCCACGGACAAGCCGACTTCATCGGAAGACTCATCAACAAGATGCCGTGAAAATAGCTTTTCGACTAGATTACTTCCCATAACTTGCACAACACCCCAAACATCCCTATATATTAAACAAACGGTTAAAATAAAGAAGAAAACAAGGAAATCCCGTCTTCCGGATTTGAACCGGAGGTCTGCCGCTAACTACTCGCCGCATAGCCCAAAACGGGCTACAAACCATCTACAGGCGGCCGCGTTAACCAGACTACGCTAAGACGGGTTCGAGTGGAGAAATAATAGGGTAGGGGAGTTTATAAGAGTATAATACCCGTATTCTACCATGAGCATACTCAGGGCCCCCGACGAAAGCCAAGGCGGATTTCCAGGACCGGAGCCAAAGAGGCTGGGCGACCTTGAGGAAAAGACGGAACTGCCTTTGAACGCCCCCATAGACTTCCATACAAGACCGTCAGCGACCATAAAACGGATATGCGAGGGCTACAACAAGCGGTCAGACCAAAACAAGGCCAATTTCAGGGTCGGAGAAGGCCAATGGCTGGAGATAAGGGACCCGATACTCCCCCTAGTCAAAAAAGGCGAGCAGATAACCTTCAGGCTGACCGGACCAGACAGGGACAAATGCGCATTCGCCCTGCAGGCAGCCTTCAACGACAGATTCCAGCTCAGGTCCCCCGAATACATCAGGATGTCCGACGAAGGAGTCTCGCCGCAAACAGACGCCGTCAACGAGGACATCACATCCCCAGACGCCCCGCTCTCCCTCTTCATCGTCGGCGACAGACACCTGGAAGGATTCGGCGCGGGAAGCGGCCTGGCCGTATGCGGCAACACCGTGAAGGTGGAGGGCACGGACTACAAACGGAAATTCAGGCTAGTCGGAAAAACCGAGGTCAAGCTGGAGGCGAAACGGCTGATAACGCTCCGGAGGATAATGGGCTCAGGCCGGAAGCTCGCAAACCAAGTGGAAACCAAGACCGGAAAAAGGGACGAACTCCAGGAAGTCCTGGATGCCGAAGCACACTACGTCAGCGACCTAACCCGCGCCGCCTGCAGAGTCTACGGCAGAAGGGAAGGCGTCAAACAACAAGAGCTCGACGACGCCGGCGTCATGCTCGAAGCGAAGGAAGGCATGTTCCCAAACGCCGAACTCGCAATAGAGCTCGCAGCCGGATGGAAGGACATATCCCCCGCGGAACGCCCGGAATTGGACAGCCTCAGGCGCACCGTGATATCCAACCTCGTCGACGGATACAACACAAGAGACACCCTCGGATACCTGGTCGGAAGGCTCGTGCGGCCGTTCAGAAGCTGGGTGGGCTTCGAGCGGGCAGGAATCCACCTATTGGACGAGGCAACGCCGCCAGCGTTAAACCCCATATGCGAACACAAGAACGGATTCAGGTTCATAACATACGGGAAACCCATACCCCTAGACGCCCAGGGGGACGCGACAGCCCACGTGGCCCGCAGCGCAGCATCGACGAAAAGCCCGGAAGTCGTGGTCTTCGACGACGTCAGAAAGGACCCGCGCACGAACAGAGGCTACATAGAATCCAAATGCTGCTCATTCGCCCCCATAATGAACAAGGACGGAAAAGTCCTCGGAGTCATATGGGCGGACAACGCGGACAAGAGGCCAATCACCAAGGAACAACAACTCTTCCTCGGACACATGGCACTGGAAGCCGGAGAACTACTCCAGATGAGCGCTATGGTCTCCAAGACCGGCCTACCCCACAAGGGAGACATCGCAATATTCAAGTTCTGCCCCACCGGAGACCAGGTGATAGAATGCATAGAACGCGGATTCGACGCCGCCGTAGCATCGTCAGGAAACAGGAAATGCCACGGAGTGATAATGGCCAGAAGCAGGGGCTTCCCCCTAATCGTCGGCATCAGCGATACCGTACTAGACACGCCAGACAACTCAATAATGCTCGTCGCAGACCCATCCGACAGCCGCAGGGCCGTCGTCATACCCAACCCCTCAAGGAAGACCAGAGACAACTTCGGGATAAGGCCGGACCAGACGATATCCATAGAGGTCGAAAACGTCAACCCGCGGCCCGCCTACACGCTGGACGGCCGCAGAATCTACCTCAGAGCCAGCGTCAACAGCACCGACGTCCAGAGATTCAACAGGATGGCAAAATACGGCGCCGAAGGCATAGGGCTCCTGCGGACGGAGATGGGGATGATGCTGGACCCCCCGAACTTCCACATGACGCCACATGACCCTGAATCCCAGTCCAAACTCGAGGAGTACTTCTACCAGAGATACAAGGCCGTAGCGGACAAACTCGCAGGCAGCAACCTGGAATTAACCTCCAAAGCGCCGGTCATCCTGAGGCTACTGGACATGAACGAGGAGAAATTCCCAAAGATATTCCAAGAGGCATACGGAGCGGAGGAGATAAGGAAGCACACAGGCCTGGCCTTCCTCCTCAGGCACGCCGACGACATACTCAAGCCGCAGGCCCGCGCGATAGCCCGCGTCGCCAAAGAGGCCAAACAGCCCATATGGTACATGATGCCCAACGCAAAGGACAGAGGCCTAGTCGTCCAAACCGTCGACTTCATACAGCGGATGAAATCCCAGTCAGCCCCAGACGCAACACTAAAGGGGATAGCCCAACTGGAGACCCCGGGAGCGGTGGACGAACTCTCAGGCATGCTCGACTACATCGACGGAATAGCATTCGGCACAAACGACCTCACAGTCAACGTCCGAGGCCTCCGCGACAGGCAGTCAGACACAAGGGAGGAATTCCACCCGCAGGTCATCAGAACCATAAAAAGAGGCGTCGACGCGATAATACCCGCAAGAAACAGGAGACCGGACCTCGCCTGCATAGCATGCGGAACCCTATCCGAAACCCCCGAGGGCGTGTCGGTGCTAATCGGATGCGGCGTAGACCAGTTCTCAGCCTCCTCAAGGTTCCTGTACGAGATAAGGGAGACAGTCACAAAAATCAGGGAAAAAGACTGCCAAGAAATGGTCGACGACATAATCGCCGGAAGGCTAGGCACCGACGCAGACAAAGTCTACATGCAGGTCAACGCGAGAATCAAGCACCCTAGGGGATAAAAGACGCCCCAAACCAGAAAACAGGGCCCAGACACGCCTTAAACCACTTATATAAAAAGCCATCCCAAAGTAATACATGGTGAAAGGCCTGGAATCAACAGCCAACGCAGACGATGGCGGGAAACATGCCCATGAAGGCAAACACCTCAGCGTCCCGCCCATGGAGCTCAACCCAGCCAACAAGGCAGGACTCCTAAAAACCGCCAAAAACAAAGCCAAAGAAGGCGGCATATGGGCCGACCCAGGACTCACAGACCTCATAAAAAAGACACCGGACGCCAGAATCAAACTCCTAAACCAGGCGATAACAGAATACCCTCAGGACGTGAGACTAGCCTTAACCTACGAATCGGACATAGCATCCGGGACGAGGAAAAGGCCAAAAGAGATAATCGAGGAGGAACTCAGGACAAACGGCGAATTCAGCTTCTGCGTCAACCCATACACGGGCATGCTCCTGGCCGACGACATAGAGACCGGCCACAAGGAGATACTCGAAAAAAACGGGGTCGTCGGAGACACCGCCCAAAGATTCATACTGGGCGCCATACAAACGGAACAAAGCGGGGAAAAACACATATTCTTCAAGGAAATCACGCCGAAGAAAGGCCTCACACAGGACGACCAGAGGAGGATAAGCAAGGACGTGCTAGTCGAAAACGGCCTGCCAACCACAATAAACAAGGAAGTCTCGGTCGAAACAACCGATAACAAAACAGCCAGCACATGCACAAGAGGCCAGACCCCCAGGGGCGCCATGATACCCCTTTGGAACCACAGCGACCCGGGCTCGGGCGTGGTGTTCGAGGACGGATACACCTACACATCATACCCCGTAAACACAGAGGGCGGAATACACCCGAGATTCGCCATGTCCATGAACCGCGCCACAGAAGGCGCAGGACCATTCGAGGTCTACAAAAACACGGAAACCGGAGTCGGACACTACGTCAACAACGACCTCCCAGTGCTCGTCGACGACCTTAAGCTCTCAACCACCGGACCGGACCACCGCCTCATAATAAGGGCGCACTCAAGACACGGCGAAATACCCGCAGTAATGGACCGCATAGCCACCTGGACGATTAAAAGCCGCATAACAAAGGAACTCAGCAAAGGCGACTAAACCACCTATTTATACGGAAAAACCCTACATTTATCCCACGAGAGGAAAGGCGCGCCGATGCCGACATGAGCCTCCGGCTCAACGGCATCAGCGTGCTCGCTTCGCTCGCACGCCGATGTAGCTCAGACTGGCTAGAGCGCCAGACTCATAAGCTCAACCGTTTTCTTTCTTGAGAAGAAAGAAAAATGTTGATGAAAAAGAAAGAACGGCGGGTTCCCGGAACCCCCGGACTTTCCAAGAGGCGCTCCCAGCATAGGGAGCTTCACCAGGAGGGAAAAAAACCAAAAGCATGGTTTCTTTTGGTCAAGCTTTTCTTTACAAAAAAGAAAAGGTTGGCTGAGAGATCTGGAAGCCGCGTGTTCAAGTCACGCCATCGGCAAATCGATATATCTATTACGGAAAACCGAGACTAATTTAGGCTTAATATGCCTGTTCGTAGTTCGTTTGCTGTTTTTCTGGCGTTTTTGTTCGCGGTTTGGAATACTTTGTCGATTATGCTGAATTCTCCTTTTATGGAGTCGACGTATTTCGGGTCGTCTATCAGGGCGGTCAGTTCTTGGAGGTGTTTATTGATTATCCCAGGTGGGCATCTCTTTAAGTGTTCTATAATCTTTTTTGTATCGTGTTTCTCGTAGCATAGCATTATCACGTCCCTCTTGTCCGTGAGCCTCATCGAGTTGATTTTCAGCGCAATAAGCATCTCTCGGTCAGCGACCCTCACATTCGCCTTAGAGTCCGGGTGCCATCCGCGTATGGTGCGGATTTCAGAGTTCTTGAAGAGGTACTGGAAAGCATATGATGTGTCTGTCTGCCTGGATTTTATCGAGTTGATCAGCAAGTCCACGCTAACGGGCA
>JBFYKH010000076.1:0-14052 GCA_041306075.1 Candidatus Altarchaeota archaeon | reverse complement strand
GCCTCCTTCAGCCTCGGCGCCGGACGGCCGTTCTCGCCCAAAAACTCCATCACGAGTATGTTGTTGTGGAACGCTATAGGCTTCGGGCAGCGCACGAAGTCCTGCACCCGGCTCAGGTTCTTGAACTCCTTCTGCGCCCACATGTAGACGAGCTGCCTCTGGTTCTTCCACGACTGGAACCTCGGGTCACCGCGGACGTACTTGCTCATGTGCCTGAAGTCGGAGGTCTCGACGAGGTATATCTTGACCGCCACCTCGTCTTTGCCGCGCGAGGCGTGGAAGAGGCTCGCCTCCTTCCCGGTCGAGACGATGCTCTTCAGCTCCGTGAACGCGTCCTTCTTCAGGAGGTCATAGAGGCCCATCAGGGTCTCCCTGTCGAATACAGCCTCGCTTATCCTCCTGTCCGAATCCTCCCTGCGTTCGGGGCGCTCGGCCAAGTCTATCGCCTTGTACAGCTTGTCCTCGTCCATGCTTGAAGAGAATACGCCAGATGCGGTAAAAAAACGTCAGATGCCCTCGAGGTCCTTCAGGAAGCCCCGCCGCCTCAGATAGTCGGCCTGCTGGTTGGTGTAACGCCAGAGTATGTCCCCGCGCTCCTTGGCCTGGACCTCCCAGGGCTCCAGGAGGACGATGTTGCCCTCCTTTATCCAAATCCGCTTCCTTATCTTCCCGGGTATCCTGCACAGGCGGGTGTTGCCGTCGGTGCACTTGATGGTCATGCGGCGGTCCCCTAGAAGCTGCTCCACCTCGCCCAATAGCTGACCACGCTTCGGAAGCCTCACCCGCACAATAGGCTGGCCGTCCGCGCCAAGAACTGGAGCCGCCCTCTCGTCGTCGCCTAGCGCGGCTGAATCGAAGCCCTCGTCGGTCATCGTCCTATATAATGACGGAGGCCTTATTAAGTACAATGGGCATTTTAGGGCAGTTAAAGGCCAGGAGCATCGACGGGACGGGCGGCCTGATAACAGTTGTGGTGCAGGACAGGCAGGGGAAGGACGTGCTCATGGTCGCCTATGCCAACGAGGAGGCGCTCGATAAGACTCTGAAGACCGGCCTCGCCCACTATTATTCGACGAGCAGGAAGAAGCTGTGGCTGAAGGGCGAGGAGAGCGGCAACACCCAGCGCGTCCACGAGGTGCTCGTCGACTGCGACGGGGACGCCGTCTTATACGTGGTGGACCAGAAGGGCGGAGCATGCCACACCGGCCACAGGACGTGCTTCTTCAGAAGGGCGGACGGCGGCAAACTCACGGAGTTCGAGGACGTCGTCTTCGACCCTGGAAAAGCCTACGTGAGAAAGTGACGCTTATAAGCCACAGAGGTAAATTAAGATTCACATGGAAAAAGCCCGCGTCATCCTCATTGCCGCGATGATAGCCGCCGGATGCATCGGCTCGGACAATCCCACGACCACGACAGCGCCCCCGTCGACGGCCAAGGCGACCGCCGCGGACACGACCTCCACGTCGACGACGGCCACGACCATGAGCGAGGCGCAAAAAACCGACTTGAACGCCTTCAGGCAGGCCGTGAACGCCAGCGACGCGGCAGCATGCGGACAGGTCTCACAGGAGCGGGTCAGGAACATCTGCCTCAAGGACATCGCGATAGCGAAGGGGGGAGCGGACGGCTGCGACGGCATAAGCGACCGGAGCCTCAGGGAACACTGCATCTACGAAATCGCGCTGTCCCGGAAGGACATGTCATTGTGCTCGCGGCTCTCCGCAGAAAGCCTCGTGAATCTCTGCGAGAGCAGAATCACTCCTGCGGGGGTATGAAGTTCAACTGGTTGCTCGCCTTCATCTCGGACAGGACAAGCTTCGGGTCGGTGTGGTAAAGCTGGAAGTACCTGATGACGTCGTCGTTCTCCTTCACGCCCTTGGCCAGGAGATACTGCAGGACCTTCTCCCGGATCAGGAGCTCAGTGTTGATCCGCTTCTTCGTTATGCCGCACTCCCGGGCTATCTTCTCGGTGAGTATAATCGGGTAGTCGGTCCTCTTAATCAGGTCGTTCGCTATGTCGTAAGTGAATATGTCGCCAAGCTGCACCAGGTCCCCCTCTATGCCCGACACCTCCGAGACCTGCGTCGCCCGCCTGATCATCCCCCTCTTCCGGTCGTATATCCTGTTGCAGACGACTATGAGGTTCAAGAGGGGAAGCATCCTGACCGGGACGTTCATCGGCGCGTCCATCAGCCTGATGGTCGTCTCCCTCGCGTTGTTGGCGTGTATGGTGCCCATGCTGCCGTCCAAGCCGATGTCCATAGCCACGAACAGCGTCTCCGCCTCCTCGCCCCTCACCTCCCCGACAATCACGCGGTCCGGCCTCATCCTGAGCGAGTTCTTCAGGAGCGCCCCCATGGTCAGATGGTTGGCGTTTACCAGCGTGGTCGTCGACGCCTCCATAGGCACCCAGTTCTCTATGAACTCGAAGTTGAGCTCCAGGGTGTCCTCCACAGTCACCACACGCTCCGTCTTCGGGATGAACATCGCCAGCGCGTTCATGAGGGTGGTCTTGCCGGACCCGGCCCCGCCCGCGACCACGAGATCGACCGGAGACAGGCCGAAGCCCTCGACGCACACCCACAGGAATGCCGCAAGCTCGGTGCTGACGCTCCCGAGGGATATGAGGTCGAGTATGTTGTACGGCGTCCGCTTGAACTTCCTGATGGTGAGGGACGGCCCGTAAGGCGCCGCGGGAGGTATCGCCACGTTAGCCCTTGAGCCGTCCGGCATGTGGGCGTCCAGAAGCGGGGCCTGCTCGTTGATCTCCCGGCCGACGTAGTGTGCGAGCCAGTGTATTATGTCGTTGAGCGGCTCGAGGCGCTCAAAGATTATGTTCGTCTGGCACATGCCGTGCTTCCGGTGGACGACGAAGACCGGCACGTTTATGCCGTTCACCATTATCTCCTCGAGCTTCTCGTCGCGCATGAGCGGCCCTATCCTGCCGTGGCCGAGGAACAGGTCGTCAAGGACGGTGGAGATGACGTACTCCATGTTCTCCGGGCGGACCGGCTTGTCCTTCAGCTTGTCCCTTATGTGGCTCCTGAGGAAGTCCTCCTTGCCGCTTGAGGTGTGAATCTGCTCAAGGTGGGACTTAATCTCCTTGTAGTTCCCGACGAGGCTCCGTACGTCGAGGAGCACCTTCTTCTCGGCCTCGTTCAACTCCGGAGCGGCAGAGAGGTACGATGGCAACTGGCCCCCCTCGCCTTCGACTATGGTCACGTTCCCGTAGGAGTCGAGGATGTTCGGCATCAGGTAGACTATTT
Organism: Candidatus Altarchaeota archaeon; assembly: GCA_041306075.1. Taxonomy (GTDB): domain Archaea; phylum Altiarchaeota; class Altiarchaeia; order IMC4; family SCGC-AAA252-I15; genus JAHIYG01. Next base: position 10,783 of record JBFYKH010000076.1, on the reverse strand, counting down.
ACGCAGGGACAATATAAACGGCTGAGGTCAACCGGCCTTAGGCGGCGACATCGCGCCCTGTATCTCGGCGCGCATCTCGTTCAGCCGCTCGGCGAGCTTCTTCTCCTGCCGGTCCATTATGGCAATCTTCGCCTGGGCGCTGTCGCGCTCGTCCTGGACGAATTTGAGGCCCGCTTCCTTGGACGATTCCACGAGCATCGGGCCCACGAGACGGTAGACCCGGCCTTCCTTGAGGCCGTCAATCTCCTTCCGGGCGTTTTCCAGGTCGGTGCCCTGGAGCATGAGCTGCTGCTTCTGCAGAGATATCATCTGCAGCTGGCCCTGGAGGCTCTGGTACTGGGCGAGCCTGTCCTGGATGTGCTTGGGTATGTCCATCGCAGGAATACATAAGGACTAGCCGTATAAAAGGCCGCCTAGCGGGCGATCTTCAAGCACATGTCCAGCCACCGGAAGTACGTGTTCGCAGCCGCCCGGAGGGCGTGGAGGTCCCGGGCCCTGATGAGAAGTGTGAGGCGGCCGTCGTATTTGAGCGTTACTTCGGAGCGGGTGTGCACGTCGGCGTCTATCTCGGGGCGTATGGACTCCAGGCACGCTTCAGCGACGTCCCGGGGGACGTCCAACTCGACGGCGAGCTCGTTGTTCATCTGGCGATGACAGTCTTCGTAGAGTTCTCGGGACGCTTCTTGATCCAGATGTTGCTGCGCTTCTCCGTGCAGCTGTTGCACTTCAGCTTGCTCTTCACCAGGTCGTCGTACTCGAACTCGGCGCCGCACTCTATGCACACGTAAGTCATTATGCCTTCACCTCTTCTGAGATGACCCGTTTGACGACGGGTATGTGCGCGCCCCCGGCGAACGTGTAGCCGCATGTCCTGCACACCCATATGCCGCCGCCGGTCCTCTGGAGCTTGCCACGGCTGCATGTCGGGCACTGCCTGCTCCTCTTGGACTCGGTCTCTATCTTCTCGGCGCCGTACCTCAGCTTCCGGCCGACACGCGGACCGTATCTGCCGAGGCTGCCTACCTTCTTCGTGTGGCTGAACATCGTGCTGATAATGTAGGGAACGGGGGTATAAAAACCCCCTCCCCGGTTCACTCCTCGACCTGTTTCCGGACGGGCGCGGCCTTCTGGAAGCTCTTGTGGACGCACGCCTTGACCTCGTCGGCGGTGAAGCTTCCGGAACCTCCCTTCTGCATCGCATTCAGGGTGTCCGTGGTCGTCACCGTCAGCCTGGCATCCACCGCGTACTCCTCCTCGCAGGTGGGGTCCATGATTATGGAGCCCCCAATCTTGTGGTAGGTGAACGGTATGGGCGTGCACGTCAACGGCAGCCCACCAGCCCACTCTCCCCTGACGGGCCTTCCGTCCTTGTACTTCGGCATCCTGGCGTCAAGCAGCGCCGAAATGGCCGCGAGGCCGCCGGCGTCGATGAGGTTGCCGTCGTGGTTGAGTATGTGGATGTCTATGAAGACCATCCAGACCTTCCCCTCCTCTATGAAGAGTTTGTCGAAGTCTATGCAGCCCGACTCCCTGATTCCGCGGTCGATGACCCTAGCCACCTCGATGCTTTCCTCCCGAGGCGGACCGGACTCGAACATGGGGTGAGCTATCGGCCTGAACTCCACCGACGTGGACATGACGCCGGATGTCGGCGAGTCGTCGTACGGCTCCCCGACGTCCATGCTTATGCCCGCCATGACCTCGGTCGAGCCGAGCTTCACGTAGGCAGAACCGCAAGCCTTGTCCTTCGCATAACCCTTCGTTATCGACAGCGGGCGCATCTCGTCGAGCGCCCTGCCTCCGACCCTCTTGCCCTCCCGGGCGAGGTTGGATATGTAGTCCCTCTTCAGGTAGTATTCTATGTTCATTGCCGCACCTCCTTGGCCAAGAGCGCCCTCTTCTGTATCTCGTACACCTTCAGGCACCCCTGAAACGCCAGGTCGAACGCCTTGTCGAACTCCGCCTCGGTCAGCTTGCCGTCCTGCTGGAGCAGCACGACCTCCCCGGTCCTGGGGACGATTGCCATCGGCAGGTCGCATTCGCCGAAGTTGTCCTCCTCCTTCATCAGGTCGAGGACTACTTCGCCGTCGACCTTCCCCGCCGCGCAGGCGACGACCAGGTCCCTCATGGGTATCCCGGCATCCGCGAGCGCGAGCGACGCCGCAGTCAAGCCGACGCACCTTGTGCCGGCGTCAGCCTGCAGGACCTCCACGAACACGTCGATTGCCGCGTTCGGGTAAAGGTGGACCTGCACCACGTTGCTCAGGGCCTCGCCCGAAATCTTGCTTATCTCCACGCTCCGCCGGTCCGGCCCGGGCTTCTTCCGGTCGTCGACGCTGAAAGGCGCCATGTTGTAGGTCAGCCTCACAGTCGCTTCGGTCGGGTTCTGCAGCCTCTTCGGGTGCATCTCCCTCGGACCGTACACGCCGGCCAGGACCTTGTTCTTGCCCCACTCGACGTAGGCGCTGCCCTGGACGTTCTTCAGAACGCCCACTTCCATCCTAATCTCCCTCAACTCGTCAGGCTTGCGCCCGTCCAGCCGGACGCCGCCGCTTATCAACTTCAAATCGCTCTTCTTTCCGCTCATATGAATCACTCACTTCTTTGATCTTTCCCTCATGTACATCGTCATCCGGTCCGTAAGCCCGGACGTGTGCGCCTGCGACTCCACCATGCGTATGGACTCCTGCGCGAGCGCCATGTTGCCGCCCGAAATCCAGATGAGGCCGTTCTGGCCGACCGAGATGTTCGAGCCTGAGTACTCGCGTATCAGCGTTATCATGGACTTCTGCTTCCCGATTATCCGTGGCACCTTCATCGGCTTCACCTGCATCACGTAGCCGCCCTCAAGCTTCCTCGGCCCCATGAGCTTGGCCTCCTTCACCTCGTCGACGTACGCCACCTTCGCGCTAATCACGTCGCCGGGCACGTACGTGCCGAACTCCTCGTCATCCTGCCTGCGGCCCCGGTCCCTCGGGCCGTCGCGGCCGCCCCTGCCGCCGCCGCGGCCTCCGCGTTCCCTGAGCTGCTTGAGTATGCACCTGTACGGGCCCTTCACGTCCACGGAGTACACGCCGCCCATGTCGGCGTCGACGACGCCGATGACTATGTCCCCCGCCTTAGGAAGGTACGGCCCAGCCTGCGGTATGACCATCACGCTGTTCTTGTCGACCCTCGCAAGGCCCCTGACCGTGGAGAACGTCCCCTCGCTCTCCCGCATGCACGGCCCCTCACACCTGATCCTCTCGCCTAACAGCTGCCCCGGCAGTACAATCTGCCTGTCCTGTAGCTCACTCATGCTTCACAACCTTTATCTTGACGTCGCCGTGCGTTATGTTATTCAACTTGCTGAAGAGCTCGTCCTGGAGGCCGGCGGGTATCTCCAGGAGTATTATCTGCTCCCCCCCAACCCACTCGTCCTTCTTCACGTCCCCGAGCTCGTGTATCGTACGGTATATCTTGGCCGAGTGCTGCGCCGCGACCTTCACCGCGACCTCGGCCTTCTCGAACTTTATCGGCAGGATAGGCTTCAACACCTTAAGCACCTTCTCGACCTGCTCGTTCGCGCTCTTATTGAGGACGACCTCCGCCCTCGCCTCGTCCATCGCAGCCTCGATCCTCGCGAGGGGATGCGGCGCGTGAGTCTGGGGGTTGACCGCGTTGCGCGCTATGATGGTGGCCACCTGCCTGCGCCTCTCCGCGAGCATCTTCCGCTTCTGCTCGGTAGTGAGGTGCAGCTCCCCGTCCAGGAGAATCTTCCGGTACACCTCCTGCACGTCCGAGACCTGGAAGAGCTCCAAAAGGTGCTCCTCGCTCGCCTTCTCGCCCTTTACGGCGTCCTTGAACACCTGGCCCACCGCCAGCACGTCCTCTATCTTGACGCCTTCCCCGCCCCTGAACTTGACCGCCAGATCGGCGTCCACGTAAAGCTCGTAGTTTTCGCCGTGCGTCCTCAACTTCACTATGACTGCGTCCTCAAGGCTGACCATTTTCTCACCCTCGCGCACACAAAAAAAACGTTGACTGTATGAGCGTTACTCCTTCTTCTCGGCCTTCGGCTCGAGCTCCTTTCCGAGGCGCTTCACCTGGGCCCGTATCTCGTCGGTCGGCACCGGCAGGTACTTCCCGCCGACCTCGACGGTTATCATGTCGATATTCTCCGCCTGAATCTTCCCCTCGGAGACGATGTTCAGGGACAACAGGGCAAGGCTTATGCCGTCCTGCCTGGACACCCCAGGCTGATACTTCTCCTCAAGGAGCTTCTCGACCTCCCTCTTGCCCATCCCGATGGCCCCGGCCGTATACTCCGTGAAAGCCCCGCTCGGGTCGGTCTCGAACAGGTGCGGCCGGTCGTTGACGCCCGCTATCAGGAGCGCTGTCCCGAAGGGCCTTGCGCCGCCGTACTGCGTGTAAGCCTGCTTTATGTCGCAGAGGTCCCGCGTCAGCCCGTTGACGCTGATAGGCTGGTTGTAGACGAGCCTGTTGCGCTGGGCCCTGACCCGCGCGTCCTCCACGAGCCGCCTCGCATCGGCCACGAGACCGGAGGTCGCGACGCCGATGTGGTCGTCAATCTGGAATATCTTCTCGATGCTCTTGGGGACTATCAGCTTGCTCGTGACGTTCTTGTCGACCGCCAATATCACGCCCTTGTCGTAGACTATGCCGACCGCGGTCGTGCCCCTCTTGACAGCCTCCCGGGCATACTCTACCTGGAACAGGCGCCCGTCCGGGCTGAAAACCGTTATGGCCCTATCGTAGGCCGCAGGACCCTGTGGATACATGACAGACCAAATCCTCCTTGACTTAAGTACGAAACAATAAGGAGTAAGGGTATATAAAAGGATGCCGCGGCTTGGATGCCGGACGCCCCCTAAGGGAGGGGGAGATCAACTCACTTGAACAGGTCCCGGGCTATGTTAAGCCTTGCGGCGAGCGTCTTGCCATCCTTCGGCGCGTAGCCCCTCGTCTCGCCGGCGTACTCGAGCATGTCGCCCATGCCGGCGCCGGTGAGGCTCGCGGACTGCGTCATCGAGATGCCGCGGCTGCTGAGGCGGGACGCAATCTTAATCCTCGCCTTCCCGACTATGCCGCCCTCGAACAGGCCGTGCTCCAGGTCGAACGCCTCGATGTCGGCGAGCACCCGGTCGACGTCGCCGCCGGAGAGGCTCTTGAGCACGGATTCGACGAGGGGGTTGACCTTGTCCCTCATATGCACCTTGATGAATATCTTGTGGAGGCAGTATGTGGCGAGCGCCATCTTGATTTCGACTTCGCCCTGGCTGACCGCGGCCTCGTCGGTGTAGTATCCGGCAAGCTCCCTCAGCTTCACCGCATCCACCTTGGACACCGCGTCCAAAACCTCGCTTCCCCGAGCTATCACAGCATCCATCCGAACTTCTCCTCCATCCTGGCCCTGACTTCGCCGGGCGGGCAGAGCCCGTCCTCGGTGACCAGGGATGTGACGTTTTCCGCGGCCGTGACGTCGAATGCGGGGTTAAAGACCCCGACGCCCCTGATGTCCGACACCTCAGCCCCGTCGCGCTCCTCTATCTCGACCGTAGCGCCGTGGAGGCTGTACGGGTAGAACTTTACAGACTCGGTGAGGACGTAGACCGGCACGCCGGCGCCCTTGGCGGCCAAGGCGACCTGGCTCGTGCCAACCTTGTTCACCACCGAGCCGTCCGCGTAGACCGTGTCCGCCCCGACGAACGCCCTCGTGACGCCCTTCGTCTTCATCGTGTGGTATGCAGCGGAGTCGACTATCAACGTCACGTCGACGCCGGCCCCCGACAGCTCCCGGGCGGTGATATGGCCCTGCCACCTCGGCCTCGTCTCGCACGCGAACACCTTGAACCGCCTACCGCGTCTCTTCGCAGTCTTCAGGGCCTCGACCACCGTGCTGCTGTTGCATATCGTGAGTATGACGTCCCCATCCACGACCAAACCGGCGCCATGCTCCGCCGCCTGGTCTATAGAGGACTCAAGAGACGATATGAAAGCCGCCAACTCCCCGAGAACCAAGGCCCTGCCAACCGCAGGGTCGTCGCTTGCGTGCGACTCGACGATGTGGAGGACGTAGTTGACGGCGTTGGGCAGCGACACCGCCGTCGGCCTCGCATCCCTGAGGACGTCCGCAGCCCGGCGGACGTCGTCCGCCGACGCCCCGGAGATTATCTCCTCCTCGAGCGCCCTCGCGGCCGCGACCGCAATCCTCAGGGCGCCGCGAACCTCCATCGACCGTATCTTCCCGGCCGCCTCCTGAGCGTGCATGATAGGAATTACCGCCGGGACGTTAATAACACCGGGGGCGTCCGGACCCTGGCCGGCCAGCCGCAGGAGGATAAATACAGGCAAAACAATTAAGCCTACCGGTAGTCCAACGAGATGAAAAACGAGCTTTCAGGCGCGGACATAAGGGTCCTGGCCCGCGAACTCTCAACGATGCTTGAGGGCGCCATATTCGACAAGGCATACCAGGTGGGCGAGCGCGAGCTCGTCCTCAGGTTCAGGGGCAGAGGCAGCCTCGACCTCGTCCTAGCCCCCAACTACGTCTGCGCGACAAGATACAGGCGGCCGGCGCCGAAGACGCCATCGTCGTTCGCGATGCAGCTTAGGAAGCGGCTCGGCGGCGAACGGGTGGCGTCGGTGAGCCAGCACGGATTCGACAGAATAGTTGAGATACGGTTCGAGAGCCACATCCTAGTCATAGAGCTCTTCAGCAAAGGCAACATCATACTCGCAGGAAACGACTGGAAGATAATCGGACTCCTGGAATGGCAGAGGTGGAAGGACAGGACCCTCGGCGTCGGGCGAATCTACGAACACCCGCCCGGCGGGCCGGACCCGGACAGCATCGGCGAAGGAGAGTTCATCAAGTCACTGGAAACGTCAGGTAAATCCGTCGCCGCCACGCTCGCGACGAAATACAACCTGGGGGGACGGTACGCGGAGCAGGTCTGCGAAGCCGCAGGAATAGACCCTAAGGGGAAGTACGACGGTACGGCGGGCGAGGCAGTCTGGAAGGCCTACAGGAGCTTCATGGAGAAGGTCGGCCTGCCAGCCGACGCGAGAATCAGGGAGGACGACGTCACGCCGTTCGGCGGCGAAGGCGAACCCAGGAGCACCTTCAACGACGCAGTCGACGACTACTTCAGTAAACGGGAGGACGCGGACCGGAAGGACAAACGTGAGGCGGAAGACACTGTACGGCGCGCCAAAATCTCAGAGATACTCGCGAAACAGGAGGCCGCCTACGCGAAGGCGACCGAGGACGCGGTGAACGAGAAGCTGGCGGGCGACGCCATATACCAGCGCATAGGGGAGTTGAATGCCGCCCACCACATAGTCAAGGAAAGCAGAAGGAGAGGCCTAAGCGACGAAGACATAATCAAGAGGCTGGCGGACACAGGGATAAAAGCCGAACTGAGAGGCCATGAGCTGACGGTGGAACTATAGCCGCTTCAGCCTCGCGAGCTCGTCCAACACCAAAGCCCGGTCCGCGAACATGTAGGTGCCGAGCGCCCCCGCGTTCGCCGTGTCGACGACGCCCGGATCTATCGGATGGAAATTGAACCCCACTCCCGGCACGGAGCCGTCGAGGTACTCGGTCGCCTTCGCCCGGATGATTGCGCCGCCCGCCCCCCTCGTGCCCACCGAGCCGCCGATGACGTAGTCGACCGTCCCGGACACCAGCCGCCTGTCCCGGCCAGGCCACTGAGCCTCATGCGAGTACTTCGACACGCTGCCGTTGTAGACGCACTCCACCAGGCGGCCGAGCATCCCCCCCTCGAACTCGAAGATCTGCCGTGCTTGCGGCCGAGCCCGCTCAACATCCGCCTTGGAGCCGTCCGCCTCCAATACCCCCTCCCTGAGGAACCTGGCGTCAAGCGGGGACTTCTCGTTATCGTGGTCGAGGAGCGCCGAAGCCTCGGACACTGGAACCGGCCACCTCCCGAGGGCGAGCGGCAGGAAAAGCGGCTTCACGCCCCCGAGGAGAAGCTCCCGGTCCATGGCGCACGCCAGCTGCCTCACCGCCCTGCCTGACAACAAGTCCTCGGCCTTCGCACGCTCATATGGGAGGCGGGCTTCGTAAACCGCGCCGTCGCACTTGAACTTCATGTGAACCCTCCCGTCAAATCCGGGAAGCATGATGTCGTATATGTGGCCGTCCGTGTAGATGTCCAATGACAGGTCGTCCCTCACCTGGCAGAATCCGCCGCCAAGGCCCGTCCCCGGGCCGACATAACACACCTTCCTGCCGCGGAGCTCGCCGGCCTTCCCGGACTCGAAGAGCGCCTTCAGCCCGAACCCCATCTGAGCTATCGCGTCGTTCACGACGTTCACCTTCACCCTGAGCCTAGCCTCAAGCTCCCTGGCCGGATTCACGCCGTCGAACTCGTGCCGCTTGTCACCGAGGTTCGCGGCAGAGCCCGGCTGGATGACGCCGTCGACTAGGCGGCCGGGCGTCCCCACGCACACCAGGGGCAGGAGCCTGATTCCCCGCGACTTAGCCTGCGCCTCATGGACGGCATCGACCGTCGCGTCATAGAACGAACCGACCTTGCCGATGGGGGTCTTTATCTCCCGCCTAGCGAACACCGCGTCCCCGATGAGCCCGCCCCTGCCGTCCACCCCGACGACGAGGACGAGCTCCTTCGTGCCGCCGATGTCAACCAAGGTCACGGCCGCCTCCGCCTGACCCGCCGTAGGCTCCATGATACCCGGGACCTCCCCCGCACCGCCCCGAACCCGCTCACGCAAGGGCATATACAGAATAGGGGTGGATGATGCTTATAAACCGCGCCTGAGTATATAATCTCCACCCAACGCGCCCGAAAAGGGCGGCGGAGATGTGAGGTCCGGGAGGCCTCGAATCCGAAGGGGAAGAGTGTTCTAAAATGGGATACGGAAAATACCTTAAGGAGTTGTACAAGAACAGGGAGTCGATGAAGGAGCTCGGCGCAGTCCTCATGGAGAGGAAGATAGCATGGCGCAGGGAGCCGCCGATAGTCAGGGTCGAACACCCGACGCGCCCGGACAAGGCCAGGCAATACGGGTACAAGGCCAAGCAGGGCTTCATCGTGGTGAGGGTCAAGCTCAGGAGGGGAGGGCTCAGGAAGAAGAGGCCGAGCAGGGGCAGGAAGCCGGCTGGCATGGCCATACACAGCATAACCTCCTCGAAGAGCATACAGAGGATGGCCGAGGAGAGGGCCCAGAAGAAGTACCTGAACCTTCAGGTGCTGGCGTCATACTGGGTGCTTGAGGACGGCAAACACAAGTGGTTCGAAGTCATAATGGTGGACCCGCAAAGCCCGTCGATAAAATCCGACAAGAACGTCGGATGGCTCGCGACAGCCCACAAGGGCCGCGTATTCCGCGGACTCACCCCGGCGGGCAAGACCGGCCGAGGACTCAGGAACCGCGGGAAAGGCTCGGAGAGAAACCGCCCGAGCATACGCGCGAAAGGCCGCTCAGCCAAGTAAACGCATAAAAAAACGGCCGGGACGAAACCCCGGCCGCCAACACATTTTATATCCGCTTAACGCCCAAGAGTATCAGCCGCATGAACCCGCAAGAAGGGGGATGACAGACAAGTCTACAGAATGCCTCTGTAGCTCAGCTGGTAGAGCGCTCGACTGTTAATCGAGTGGTCCCAGGTTCAAGTCCTGGCGGAGGCGAGAATAAAGGCCGGTCACCCCGTTCCGTAGTCTAAGATGGATGCTAAAGGGCACGTTAAGATTGGGGCGAGCAAGTTGGCCAGCAGCCTGATTTTCATAAAAGCCTTTCTCGCCCTTTTGGCGGGTCAGCCGGACACAAAACTGTTGATAGTCGCGACGCACACGTTTATGGGGATTGCAGTCAGATGGAGACAGGTCTGGGTGCTGCTGTTTGTTTTCATCCTGTTCACAGTCAACATCCCGGTATATTTGATCGACATCGTAAATCCGTCCGGTGGAAGCAACATGCTTCTGCAGTTGATATTCGGCATATTGGATATTGCCGTGAGCGTATTGGTCTTCAGAAACTATCGTTACTACTTTAACTGGACTAAGTAGAGGGCCCCTCGTCTGAACCGGAAAGCCTGTAGGCATCGGCGTTGACTAGAAGTCTTAACGGCCGCCAGTATGGCCTCGTGCGTGGTGATTGCGGCTTCAAGCCATTCCCTCGCAGTCTTCCCTTCCCGAACCTTCGGCAGCCGAAATGAGCCGATGCCGTAGTATGTCGCCCTGAACGCGTTGTCCTCGGCGAGCTTCCTTGCGAGGCCCTCCAGAGCCTCCTACTCCGCTGCCTCGATGCGTTCCTTCGGGATGTTGCGGAGCACGTCCTCGCCGGCCGGCCGGCCGCCAGTGAGCCCGAGGACCAGTCCGGTCCACGGAGAATACGCGGACGTCGTTGGAGTGGGCGCTGGCCGACACCTGGACTTTGACATCGCCCTCGGCGATTTTGCCGAGAGTGCTCCCTATTATGAGTTCAAGCTCGGCGACCGCTCCGGACAACGCCCGGTTGATTAGTTTGTCGCTTCCGAGCGACTTCAGCCAGGCCTCCGCCACAGCCCCGCGCCGGGGGTTACCTGGAAGTTCCTTTAACGGCACATCCGTGTCGACAGCCCTGCCGCCCTTGGCTTTCGACTCCTCCATGGAATGAATCCAGCATCGCACGAATAGATAGGTCAGGGCTTCAGGTATGGTTGAATCTTCCCCCTGACGTATCCGCCAAAGACGGCGTAGAGTATGAACGCCAACGCCGCCATGAATATGTACGACGGCGCCTCCTCCAGGAAGGG
>JBFYKH010000075.1:0-16840 GCA_041306075.1 Candidatus Altarchaeota archaeon | reverse complement strand
CGATGCCCCACCATCCTCCGGCACGCTAATATACCGGAGCGCAGATACATAATCCGATGCCGCTTCAGCTCATGGAGGGGGAGAAGGTCCTGGCCGAGACGAGGCCGCACCCCCTCGCCTTCTGGGAGATGTATCTCGTGTGGGCGTTCGTCGCGGCAGTCTCGCTCGCTTTCATAGGCTACGGCGACGCGCTCGCCGGGGCGGCAGGGGGGCCCATGGCGTACGTCGCCGACGCGGTTGACTGGCTGACCTCGCCCGGGCCCGGCATGCTCGACTCGCTGCCGTACTACCGCGAGTCCCTCGGAGCCGCGAACCTGGCGGTCACACCCGCCGCCGACTACGGCCGGAGGTACACGGCGGTCGCCGCATGGGCCGCCGTGCTCGTGGCCGCGGCCCTTTGCGCCTCGGTAGTGATGGTGGATTTCAAATGGCCGGCTGTCGTGGGGGCGGTCGCCGTCGTGAGCGTCATAGCATCGTACTACCTGGACCTCGCCCCGGAGGCGGCTTACTACTTCGGCATCCTGTTCTCCATCCTCGGCGTGTGCTTCGTCGAGGTGTACAGGAACGCGCACAGGTACTACGTCACCGACATGAGGGTGGTGACTGAGGTGCGGTTCGCGAGCCACCGGCGCAACGAACTCTCGTACGATAAGATAAACAACATAGTGCTCGACCAGGGCCTCCTCGGGAGCCTCTTCAACTTCGGCACGGTCATACCGGTCACCGCCTCCGGCCTCGGGATGGGCGGCGACACGGCGGCCGTCACCGTCGCAGGCTCGCGGAGCGCGGGACCGACAACCCTTGGGGTGGGCGTCACCGGGGGCAGGGAAATCCAGACTCCGAGGGCGAGGAGCATGCACTGCCTGTTCGGCGTCCCGGACCCCGAGGGGCTGCATGCCATGATATCGAAGGGCATGCACGGGTACGCTGAGGCCCCGTACCTGAGGAGGATGACGGAGCAGCTGGATGACATAAAAAAGAACGTTGGAGGGGGTTGATATGTTTTGCGACGGAAGAGGCTGTTGCTGCTGCACAAGGAACGGGATACTGTTCAAGATAAGCCTGATGGGCTTCATGTTATCGCTGGCCATGATGGTCGGCGGTATATTCTGGCCCCTGAGCGCCATACTAGTGCCCATACCCCTCGCATGGGCCCTCGGCCTCTTCGTCCTCTTGCCTTCGATGACCGTCTACTACTCTGTCAGGGACGCCTTCTGGGCGGAAGTGGAGGCCTACCGTAAGGCTAAAGGAGGTCCTTCGGCACCGTCTGCCTGATGTAGAGTTCCTGGTGGGCCTGCCGCTCCCTCACCAGCTCCGCTCTGCCGCCCCGCACCAGCGCCTCCGCTGGAAGCGGCATGCTGTTGTAGTTGGAGGCCATGCTGTAGCCGTATGCGCCGGCGTTCTCTATGGCGACTATGTCGCCCGCCGCGACCTCGGGCAGCATCCTGTCCTTCCCGAGGATGTCGCCGGACTCGCACAGGTATCCGGCGACGTCGTATCTCACCTGGCCGCCTGGCTTCCCGAGGACCCGGATGTTGTGGTATGCGTCGTACATGGCCGGCCGTATCAGGCAGTTAAATCCCGCGTCGACGTTCACGAACCTCTTCATTGGCGTCTCCTTGACGCTCAGGGCGCTGGCCAGAAGCACTCCCGCCTCAGCTACGAGGTAGCGGCCGGGCTCGAACCAGAACTCCGGCCTGTACCCGAGCCTGTGGACTCCGTCAGCGACGATGTTCCGGTACGCTTTCGCGAAGTCTTCGGGCGTGACCGCCGCCTCATCGCGGTACCTGACGCCAAGGCCTCCCCCCAGGTCCATGAAATCCAGGCGTATCCCGAGCTCGTCCTTCAGCCTCAAGGCGAAAGCCATCATCTTGTGGGCCGCCTCCTGGAAGGCCGACGTCTCCTTGATGTTCGAGCCGATGTGGCAGTGTATGCCCGAGGGCTTGAGTCCCATGCCGAGCGCAGTTTCGACCGCCCTGTAGGCCCAGTCGCCCTGGAAGTGGAGGCCGAACTTGCTTCCTGCGAGGGCGGTGGATATCTTGGGGTGGGTGTTCGCGTTCACGTCAGGGTTCACCCTGAACGCGACCGACTTGCCGCCGGCATCCTTCACCAGGGAGAGGTCGGACATGTTGTCGGCCGTTATGTTCACGCCGGCCGCCACCGCGGCCTCCACGTCAGCCATGCTCTTGCCGTTGGACGTGTAGATTATGTCCTCTGGCAGGTATCCGGACTTGAGGGCGGCATCCAGCTCCCCGGACGAGACGACGTCGGCGCCGTAACCCTCCCTACGGATGAGCCGGAGTATGGCGAGGCTAGTGTTCGCCTTCACAGCGTAGAGGCACTTGACCTGAGACGGGAAGTCGCGGAAGGCCGCCTTGAAGGCCCGTGAGCGCTCGGTGATAAGGTCCCCGTCGTAAGCGTAGAGGGGCGTCCCGTATTCCCCCGCGATTCTCTTGAGTAGGGCGTCGTCCATACTGTAGATTATGGGCGCGCACCTTTTTAATCGAGCCATTCCCACAGTTTAACATGGCAAGGCAGCATATCCGGAAAGGCGGGCATCCCGACGCGTCCGAGGTGCAGGACGACGCGCCGAAGCCGCTTGACTACCCGGCCATGACGGCGTTCGAGCACAGCCTCCTCGCGAAGTCCACCGCCAGGAGGATTTTCGAGCAGCGGATGGAGCTGAAGAGGTTCGAAGCCTACAGGAAACTGGCCTCCGCCTTCGGGAAGGCCATATTGGACAGCGAGGGCGCGAACATGGCCTCCGGAGGCGAGCCCGCGGATGCAGGAGCCGTTGCCAGGCACGAGGACTCGAAGGCGCGGATGGCCGCCCACATGATACTGCACTTGAGCAACGAGGAACGGATGCTCGTGGACTTCACGCCGGTGGTGACTGTCGGCGACACGCCGTTCACCATCCATGAGCAGTACGGCAGGCACCTCACCGGGCTCTACGACAGGGTGAGGGACAAAGTCATGGACCCGGCGAAGGGGGAGCTGGAGATGATGGTATCGAGGGACACGCTCGAAGTCTACCGGAGCCTTGGGGGGACCGGACCGGACGTGGCGCCGATAATAGCCAGGATGGATGACCTGACAAGGAGGAGGGAGGCCCTGGAGGCGGCGGGTAGCCGCCCAGGACACTAGTCTTCCGTCCGCCTCTTCAGCGCGTTCCTGAATACGCCCATCATCGTCTTCGCCTCGCGGCCGGATATGAACGCGCGGCCGACGATGGCGCGGAACGTGCGTTTCGCGAGCCTCTTCTCGAAGCCCCACTTGTAGGACGCCTCCACGAGGTCGTCGAAGAACTTCAGCATGTACTTCTTCTCCACCAGGCTCAGTGGCTTCAGCTTCTTGCCGACTGAGCGCCTGTTGCGCTCCTTCGAGAGCTCGTACAGGAGCACCGCCACGGAGTGCGAGAGGTTGAGCGTCGGGTACTCCGGGTCCGCGGGTATCGTCACCTGCATGTCGCAGCGCTCAAGCTCCCGGTTCAGGAGGCCGACGTCCTCCCTGCCGAATAGTATGGCGACCCGCCCCCTCTTGCCTGACGCCTTCAGGAGCTCCTCCGGGAAGACCGGCGTCCGGAGCGTGTTCGCGTCGCCTGCGAGCTTCGCGGAGGTGCCGACGAGGAAGTCGAAGGAACCCGCCATCTCGTCGAAGCTGCCGTACACCCTCGCCTTCTCCATGACGGCGCGGCCGTGCATGCTCGCCTTCCGGGCCTCGGCCCCGAGGGGCGGCGGCTTCACGAGCGCCAGGTTCCCGAAGCCGAAGTTCATCATCGCCCGGGCTACGGCGCCGACGTTGCCGTCGTAGCGCGGCTCCACCAAAACCACGTGGAACAGGTCCTGAAGCATGAGAGAGAATAAGCGTAGGGCTTAAATATATCCCTGAAGTAACAATACATGCCATGCGAGCCGCCTTGGTCCTGGCCCTTGCAGCCTTGATGGCCGGCTGCCTCTGCCTGGGGGGCGGTGATGAGACGGCGGTGGAGACTGCATCAACCACAGTCACCCTCGAGCCGACGACTACCGAAAAGGCCCCGGAGACGACGCTCGAGACCGAGGCCGCGCCCGCAACCGAAACGACGGAGGAGGCCTCGACGTCCACCATTGCCGCCGTAACCCCAGAATACGACTGCTCGAAGCTGCCCACGCGCGCAGACAAGGACATCTGCACGGTCATGCACGCCGCCTTGGCGAGGAACGCCAGCGTATGCCAGACCGTGAGCCAGCCGTCTGTGAAGAGGCTTTGCAACTCCATGCTCATAGACGGCAAATGCACGGGCTTCGGCAACCCGGGGGACAGGATTATGTGCGAGGCCGCACTCAGCGGCGAGGCGGACAGGTGCAAGGCGGTGTTCTCCGCCGACCGGGACGCGTGCTTTTTCATGGTGGCGGTGTTCAACAGGGACGCCTCCGCCTGCGACAGGGCGGCGGGCACCCCAGGCAAGGCGTTGTGCCTAAGCCTCCTCGGGGCCTGCAGCCGGACCGCCGACCAGAGGACCCTCGAGTACTGCGAGGAGAACGTCAGGAAGATGACCCGTTTTTAGCCTGCGCTGAGAATGTTCTATCATGGCAGACGAGGAGGTCGGCTTCCTCACGGGGAGCGTGAGGCCGTCGGAGTTCGACCTGATGCTGAAGGACAGGAGGGTGGGGAAGGGGACCTTCATCAAGGTTAGGCATCCGGTCTACGGGTGGGTTCTCGCGAGAATAGACACGCTGAAGACCTATCTTGACGACTTCGACGAGAACGAGACGGAGGCCCACGCGTACACGGTCGGCTACTATGAGGACGGGCGCGTCCTGTCGCCGAAGACGCCGTTCAACCCGCAGGAGAAGGTGTTCCTCGCGGACAGGAGGCTGATAAGCGACGTCCTCAGCCTCGGGCAGAGGAGGGAGGGGAGCATCTACCTCGGATACCTGGAGGGCCACGACCTCCCCATATACCTGGACATCAACAAGACAATCGGCAAGCACATGAGCGTCCTTGCGAAGACCGGCGCCGGGAAGAGCTACGCGGTCGCCGTGATACTCGAGGAGCTTTTGAAGAGCAGGATTCCCATCGTCATCATAGACCCGCACGGCGAGTACTCGAGCCTCTGCGTCGAGAACGACGACTACGACGGGATGCTCAGGTTCAACGTCCAGTCCGTGAACTACGCGGACCGGGTCATCGAGTACACGACGGACGCGACCGTGAACCCGAACGCAAAGCGGTTCTACCTGCACGCGGGCTTCAGCATGGAGGAGCTCCTCGACCTCATGCCGATAACGCTCACCGAGAAGGAGAAGAGCGTACTCTACACCACCCTCCAGCGCACCCTCGAGAGGTGCGGCGACGGGTACGCGCTCGGGGACCTGATGGAGTCCCTGGAGGAGGAGCCGACGAAGCTGAAGTGGAAGGTGAAGGACGGCCTCGAGGAGCTCGCGAAGAGCAGCGTCTTCGACGGGGCGCCGACGCCGTACGCGGAGCTCGTCGCGGACGCCCGCGCGAGCATCATAAACCTGAAGGGCACGGAGCCGGCGATACAGCACCTCGTGGTCGCGAGGCTGACGAGGGAGCTCTTCCACGCAAGGACGGTCGGGAAGATCCCGGAGGTATTCTACCTCGTCGAGGAGTCCCACAACTTCTGCCCGGAGCGCGGCTTCGGGGACGTAATGAGCTCGGCAATCATGAGGACTGTCGCCGGGGAAGGCAGGAAGTTCGGCTTCCACCTGTGCGTCGTCAGCCAGCGGCCGGCGAGGGTGGACAAGAACGTGCTGTCGCAGTGCACGACGCAGATTATACTGAAGGTCACCAACCCGAACGACCTCAAGGCCATAAGGCAGAGCATAGAGGGGTTCACGGCGGGAATGGAGGAGGAGATACAGCAGCTGCCTGTCGGCCACGCCATGATAGTGAGCGAGGCGTTGAAGCAGCCGATAACCGTGGACATCAGGACGAGGGAGACGAAGCACGGGGCGAAGCCGAAGTACGACGAGGCGGGGAGGATAGAGCAGCCGCCGAAGCCGCCGCAGAAGGCGAAGCCTGGAAGGAGGCATACGCCGAGGGACGTGCTGCCGGTCGCCGGGGAGCCGGAGGAGGCGAAGGAAGCCGGCAAAGGCCTCTGGAACAGGCTAGTCTCACTGTTCATCGTGCCCGAGGACGAGTCCGACGGCAAAACCATCACCGAACAGATAGCCGGCCTGTTCATCGAGCCTGAAGGCCGAAGGAAGGCCGAGAGGAAGCCTGCGAAGCCGAAGGAGGAGATTAAGCGAGCGGAGGAGCCTAAGCGCCAACCCGCCGAGGCCGAGCCTGAGGACGAGGATGATGCCTCCGACGAGGATGAGGGGCTCACCCGCAGGGAGAAGATTGAGAGGCTCTTCGAGAAGACTGAAGGGAAGCCTTTGTGACCCGGTTTCAGCGGTGGCCGGCCCCCCGCATAAGCTGGCTCCAGAAGCCGTCGTCTGCCGGGCCCGCTACCTCCACAGGGTAGCCGAGCGACTTCAAGGCTAGGGTGAGCTTCTCTGCCCTGCCGTTCGACTGGGGGCTGAACCGTATGACTTCAGGCGCCCCCGCCTTCTCGTGCTCTATCTTCACGGACGGGAGCGAGAAGACGGGCTCCACGCGAATTACCTTCACGTCCTTCTTTTCCAGGACAATGCTGTGCCAGAGCGCCCTGACCCTGAGGCGGTCACTGTCGGCTGACAGCTTCACCCCGAAACCCAATGCCATGCTCGCAAGCCACTTCGGGAACGTCGAATATTTTATCGTCCCGCCGCCCCACATCGTAAAGCCGCCGTCAGCCATAGTGCCCGTAACCATAATCCGCATCGACCGTTAAATATTCCGGACCACGCCTCCGAACACGCAGGCCCCAAGCCGCCCTTCCACCAGGAGGCGCCTGACTGTCTTTAACGCGGAATAGGCGATGAAGAAGGAGTTGAGCGCCAGCCAGTCCGCGAAGCCGATTCTCCCGTCCGCGGACAGCACCCGCTTGTCGTCAGCGACGCCTGCGTCCCTGAACAGCACGACCCCCGCTTGCTTAGCGTCCACCCTGGCCCCCGCCTTCAATGTTGGCCCGAGGACTATGGCGTCCTCTTCCATCCCGTCCGGGGCGCGGGTGCCCTCGATGTAGCCGTAGTTGAAGATGTTCGGCAGGGGAGAGCGGAACTCCGCGACCGGCCTGCCGTCCACGACCCGGTACTTCGTGAAGCTCCACCGCGGCGTCTCGATGACGGCAAGCATGGGGGGTATTAGGCCGCTGGGATATAAGACGGCCCGCCAAGTATATTATGATGCCGGTCAGGGAGAGGGTACAGCATGTGGATGAGCTTTCCGAGCTGGAGCGCAGGCACATAGCGAAGGGCCTTGTGAAGCAGAGGGCCAGCGAGCGGGGCGGCCTCTTCTCGGACAACATAATATCCCGCGGCGTCGAGAGGGTCCGCATCGGCACCGGCGACGGGTACAACCAGATACACGGCGTCGACTTCTACGACGTCGTCGACCTGCTCCTCGCCAAGAGGAGGGGGACGGTGATGGGCCTCGACGTCGGCTGCGGGCTCGGATACTTCATCGACGACCTCGCCAGGCATGCGAGGGCCAGGAGGATGGGCGGGAGACTAGAAGTCCACGGCGTCACGCTCACCCAGGAGTTCGTCACCAACAACCTGTACAATTCGGCGCTCATGCCCATCAAGGCTGTCGTCCCAGACGAGCGGCTGCACATAGGCCACGGCCTCAACATAGGCTTCCCGGACGGCACGTTCGACTTCGTAGTGTCCACCAACGGTCCGAGCATGTACGTCGCCGGCAAGAACACGGAGAGGCTGAGGCTGATGACCTTCGAGGAGATGTACCGCGTGACGAGGGGGGGCGGGACCGTCTACATCGCGGACAACAGGTCGGTGAAGGGCGACGACAGGATGATGAAGCGCCTGCTCGCCCTCTTCGAGAGGGCGCACCCGGAGGCAGACGCCGTGTACGAGGAGTCGAAGAGCTACCTGCGCGTCAGGATAAGGAAGCCCGCCAGGGAGTAGGATATATACCGCGCCAGAGAGAATAATCCTTAAGGGATGGATTTCAGCGCTCTGACCGCGGTGCTTGAGAGGCTCGACGCGATAAGCGGCCGCCTCGAGATGACGGACGTCGTCGCCGGGTTCATCAGGGAGGTCCCGGACGGGAACCTGTCGGACGTCCTCATGTTCATGAGGGGGACGCCGTATCCGGTGTGGAGCAGCCTCGAGACCGGTATAGCGGACAAGCTCATGGTGAAGGCCCTCTCGTCGGTCTCTGGGAAGACGGAGGACGCCATCAACGGCAGGGTCAGGGAGGTGGGGGACATCGGCCAGGTCGCCCAGGATATTCTTTCCTCCAAGCCGCAGACGACCCTGTACTCGTCGACGCTCACGGTGGAGAAGGTGCGGGAGAACCTCGACCGGCTCGTCGCAATCACCGGGAAGGGCAGCCAGGACAGGAAGTTCTCTTACCTCACGGAGCTACTCACGAACGCCTCCGGGGCTGACAGCAAGTACCTTGTCCGACTGGTGCTCGGCCAGCTGCGCATCGGCGTCGGAGACGGGACCGTGAGGGACGCGGTCGCGAAGGCCTGGGCGGTGGACGCCGGCCTTGTCGAGCGCGCCTACAACCTCCGCCCGGACTGGGGGGAGGTCGCCCTCGCTGCGAAGGCGAGGGGGGTGGAGGGCCTGAGAGAGTACAGCATAGTCGTCGGCAGGCCCGTGAAGGTGATGCTCGCCCAGAAGGCGGGGGGGCTCGCTGACGCGCTCGCCGGGGGCGAGGCGCAGCTTGAGGTCAAGTACGACGGCGCCAGGGTGCAGATACACAAGGCGAAGGACGCGGTCGAGCTGTATACGCGCCGCCTCGAGAACGTCACGAAGCAGTTCCCTGAGATAGCGGAGGAGGCGAGGCGCAGCCTGAAGGCGGAGTCCGCCGTCGTCGAGGGGGAGGTGGTGGCCATAGACGCCGCCACCCGGAAGCCCCTGCCATTCCAGAACCTGTCTAAGAGGATTAAGAGGAAGTACAATATAGCCGAGATGGTGGACAGGATTCCGGCTGAGGCGAACCTCTTCGACGTCATATACCTCGACGGGGTGAGTCTCCTTGAGACGGCGTTCAGGGAGAGGCGCAGGCGCCTCGAGTCGATTGTGACTGAGAGCGGGAGGTTCAGGCTGGCCGAGCGGCTTGTGACCGGGGACCTGGCTGAGGCCGAGCGGTTCTACAAGAGGGCGCTCTTAGCCGGCCATGAGGGGTTGATGGTGAAGAACCTCGACGCCCCCTATCAGCCGGGGTCGAGGGTCGGGTACATGAGCAAGGTGAAGCCGATAATGGAGACACTGGACCTCGTCGTCACCGGGGCGACGTGGGGGGAGGGCAGGAGGGCGAGCTGGCTCGGCAGCTACCTCCTGTCGGTCTACGACCCGGAGCGGGGGGAATACCTCGAGATAGGCCGGATGGCGACGGGGTTGACCGACGAGCAGCTTGGCGAGCTGACCGAGCTTTTCCGTCCGCTGATTGTTTCGCAGGAGGGGCGGGAGGTGAGGATTACGCCGCAGTACGTATTCGAGGTCGCGTACGAGGAGATACAGAAGAGCCCGACCTACGGTTCAGGGTATGCCCTCAGGTTCCCCCGCCTCGTCAGGGTCCGCGAGGACAAGGGCTTGGATGAGGCGGACAACATAGCGAGGGTGGAGGCGCTGGCGGGCGGACGGGCCGGTTGAGTCACTTCCGACCCTTGTACTCCTCGTCTATCTCCTTGGCTATCTCCTCCATGTCATCGAGCATGCGCTCCATGTCGCGGTGCATCTCCCGTATGGTGTTGTGGAGGCTGCCTTCCCTGAGCTCGTATCTCGTGCCGCGGCGGACCACGAGCCCTGCGCTGATGAGCTTGTTGAGGTGGTTGACGACGGCGCCCCTGGACTTTCCGGTCTCCTCTGAGAGCTCTTCGCTTCGGAGGGCTTGTCCGCGGTGGGTGCCCTCGAGGAGTTTCCTGAATATGGCGGCGGCGGTCCTGTCGCGGTCTATGTCTTCGCAGAATCCGAGGGAGGAGCACAGCCAGTCGAGCTCTTCTTCCAGGTTCCTTTCTGCCGGCTTTTTCTGGCGTATTATCCGTATTCTCATCGTCTCCCCTGTTATGACTCGGTAACCTGTTTATTTATATATAAGTTTGTAGTGTATAGTATCAACGAAATCAGTATTCTT
Source organism: Candidatus Altarchaeota archaeon (assembly GCA_041306075.1). Taxonomy (GTDB): domain Archaea; phylum Altiarchaeota; class Altiarchaeia; order IMC4; family SCGC-AAA252-I15; genus JAHIYG01. The sequence goes on along the minus strand of JBFYKH010000075.1, from coordinate 6,643 downwards.
TAAACAAAAGAGGTGAAATATGTTTCCATTTGACAAGGAAAAACGGGTGAGGAAGCCGGCATTGACAGGATTATTCGACGGCATGCTCCAGGAGTTCGAGAAGGAGATGGGCAGGATGACCGCCATGAGCGAACGCCAGGAAGGCCGAAGCCTCGTCTGGGGATACAGCGCGTACACGGGACCGGACGGGAGGACCCACGTGAACGAATACGGCAACACCCCCGGACTGCAGGGACAACCCGCACCACGGCTTGGAGCGGCGGCCTGCGGCCCGGAGTGCGCGCACGCGGAAGCCGACGGCGCAATCGAACCCTACTACGACGTCCTCGACCAGAAAGGCGCCATAAGGATAATAGTCGAGATGCCGGGCGTCGAAAAGGAGAGGATAAGGGTCCAGTCCAACGGCAGGCACGTCGACGTGAAGGCGGATTCCGAGATGCACAGTTACGCCGCCCGGATTCCTGTCCCGGAGCTCGTGGAAGCGAAGCCCAGGAAGGCGCAATACAAGAACGGGGTCCTGGAGATAACATTCGCCAAGGAAGAGAGCCCGACGGACGTCGAAGTCGAATAGGGACTTTATAATCCCCGGGCGCATTAGTAACCGTGCCAGGGAAAGGCAGAGTAGTCGTCACGGTCGTGGAGAAGGACGGGGGATTGAGGATAACGGAGGAACGCAACCCCCGGGAAAAGCCTCTTCAGGGGAGATAATAATCGGGACCGGCGGTAGGCGCACGAGCATATACGTCTCCCCGGCGGCAAAGGGGTTCGGCCTGCTCTTCTCGCTGGCCGGCCTCGCGCTGTTGTACATGGCGTATGAATCCGAGTCACCGTTGGCCCTGTTCTTCGGCATCTTCTGGTGCATGGCCGGCTCCGCGATACTGTACGCCGCAATTAAGTTCAGGGATTGGCCGGCCCCCTCAGTGGTGCGGGTGATGCCGTTTCAGGCGGTGTTCCGCGTCGATGTGGCATATCTCTTGGTATTCCACCACGGCGAGGCCGCCGAGGATGAGGACGCCCCCGAAGACCTGGTAGCCGGTCAGGCTCTCGCCAAGCAGTATGATGGAGTAGAATATGCCGAAGAGGGGTATGGTGAGCGACGCGAGGCCGACGTTGCACGCGCTCGTGTGCTCGAACGCCCAGTACCACAGGTAGCGGCCGATTATGCTGACGAGCACCACCATCCCGGCAAGGTAGGCTATGGCCTCGGCCGTCAGCGTGCCCGGCAGCTCGTCCGAGACCACCGTTAGGAGGACGAGGCCTGCGAAACCGTTGTAGCCGACGACTATTATCTCCGGGGGCACGTGCGACAGGTACTTTTTCATGAGTATGTTCGCCGACGCCCAGCAGACGGCAGCGGCGAGGAGTAGTGCGTCGCCGCTCTGCGGCGTCAGTTCGATGCTGAAGTGGCGGGTCGCGATGACGAGTATGCCACCGAGCATGAGGACGGCCCCCACGACGTGGTTCACCCTGAGCCGCTCCCTTAGGAAGGCGACGCCGAGGAGCGCGATGAGGAGGCTGTTGAGGCGGGTGAGGAGGACGGCGTTCGACGCCGTGGACTCCCTGAGGCCCATGACGTAGAGCACCTGCGCCGCCATTCCGCTGACCAGGGACACCACGAAAAGCACGGCGAGCTCCCTCCGGTTGAGCCGCCAGAGCTCCCATATCTTGTGCTCAAGCCCGAGTATGAAGACGAGGACGACGGCGGCGAACAGCGTCGAGAACGCGGCTATCGCGAGAGGGGACATGTGCCTGAGGAGCACCTTCGCGAACGCCGTCTCGAGGCCTAGGAACATGCAGCTCGCGAGGGCTATGGCAGTCCCCTTCATCCAACCATATTTAACGAGCCGACAATATATACACCGATGAGGGAGCAGTTCCCGGGGGTCTACCTGGCGGGCGGAAGGCTCGCGACCGCCAACAACACGCCCGGATACAGGGTCTACAACGAGAAGACCGTGAGGGAGGGGAGGCAGGAGTACAGGATATGGGACCCATACAGGAGCAAGGTCGCGGCCGCGCTCGCGAAGGGCCTGAAGACGTTCCCCGTCAGGGAGGGTTCGAGCGTGCTCTACCTCGGCGCCTCCTCGGGGACGACGGCGAGCCACATCGCGGACATAGCCGAGACGGTATACTGCGTCGAGTTCTCGAAGAGGATGATGAGGGAGCTCATACAGGTCTGCGACCGGAAACAGAACATGGTGCCGATACTCGCCGACGCGAGGCGGCCCTGGGAGTACGAGAACACCGTCGGCGCAGCCGACGTCCTGATACAGGACGTCGCCCAGCCGGACCAGTCCGGCATAGTCCTCAACAACCACGACACCTTCAGGTTCAGGGACGCGCTCCTGTCCATCAAGGCGCGGAGCATCAACTCCGTGAAGGACCCGCAGAAGGTCTTCAAGGCCGAGGTGGACAAGCTCAGGGGCAGGTTCAACATCCTGCAGGAGATTGACCTGCAGCCGTACGAGGAGGACCACATCCTAGTCAGCCTGAAGGCGAAATGAAGACGGTCGCCATTAATGCGGACGATATTCGGGATAGTGCATCGTTCCATAATCTGTTTAAGGAAATGCTAGGATTTCCAGAGTTCTATGGAAACAACATGGATGCCTGGAACGATGGTATGACCTCCTTGGACAGCCCAGATGACGGTATGAGCCGAATCACTGTTGACAAGGGCGATATTTTGGTTCTGAAGATTGAAAATGCGGAATCCCTTAAAAATAGATGCCCCGGAGTATACATGGATTTAATCGAATGCAGCGCTTTCGTGAACTATCGACGTATGGAAAAAGGTTTGTTACCGGTGTTGACGCTATCATTCTACGCTTGAAGTTCAAAAAATGGCACTTGAAGTCGAGCTGAAGGCGCCCTGCGCAGGTGCCGAGGAGAAAGTCAGGGCCTTGGGGGCCAAGTTCCTGAAATCCGAGAAGCAGGAGGACACGTACTACGCCCACCCCTGCCGTGACTTCCGGGGGACGGATGAGGCGTTGCGGCTGCGCCGGACAGGCCCGCTCCGCATCACATACAAGGGCCCTAAGAGGCGTGGCGGCCTGAAGTCCAGGGAGGAGATAGAGTTCCGGGTCCCTGACGAGGCTGCGATGCTGCTTGAGAGGCTCGGATTCGAGCCGGCCTTCACGATAAGGAAGGAGAGGAGGACATACGCGCTCGGCGGCCTCACCGTCTGCTGCGACAATGTGGAAGGGCTCGGGGAGTACGTCGAGGTGGAGTCCGGCTCGGAGGAGGACGGAGAAAGAATAGTCGGGGTGCTCAGGAGCCTCGGAGTGGAGGACAAGGCCACGGACAGGACGTACGCCGACCTACTTGGGTTTGGGTAGGCTGTCCTCCCAGAAGAGGGCGTCCATGAGAGGCTCGAACCAGCCCTTCAAAATGCTTATGAGGACCGCCCCTGCCATGAGGGCGACGCCGCCTATGAGCATCTGCGCCCAGAGGGGGCTCATGCTGAGGAGCTCGAAGACGCCCGCATACTTGAGGACGGGGTTCAGCTTCGCCTGGAACTTGGGGAGGGAGAGCATGGCGGCGGCTATGATGGCGACCAGGAAGCCCATCTTGAAGCCTATCCCGAACATCAGCTCCAGGGCGTATCTTGACACGCGCATGAGAATGAATCGCATTAAATCCTTAAAAAGCTATTATGATACATGGACCTGGCAAGGATACTCTCGGACTCACTCCGCCTCCTGAAGGCGGAGCCGAAGGCCTTCGCGCCGAGGATTGTGACGACCGCGATATATTCCGCATACATCCTGGCGATGATAGCTGTCGCCGCCGACCTCGCGGCCGTGGACTTCACGAGGCCGGGGGAGCAGGACGGCGCGCGCCTGTCATCCGCGCTGCACACGTCGCTCCTCTTCCTCGCCCTCTCACCGCTCCTGTATTTCGTGGACATACTGAGCTACGCCATGTACCCGAGGATAGTCGCCGACTACAGGAGCGGCGCTGGGGTAAGCATCGCCAAGGCGCTGAAGGACGGCCTGAAGGCGTGGAGGATAATCATAGCCACGGAGGCGGTGCTCTTCCTTTTCATCCTCGCGCTCTCAGTCCCCACCGCCCTCGCCCTGCTCATGACGCTCCTGAGCGGGAACGCCGCATACGCCGCCTTGGCCGGGGCGATTGCCATCCCCCTGATACTCGTCTTCGCGGTGCTAGTGTTCTTCGTCATACCCTCGGCGGTGCTGAACGGGCGGAGCGTGGCCGGGAGCTTCAGGGAGAGCGTCGCCCTCGGCTTTGAAAACAAGTGGGACCTCCTGAAGCTGAACCTGCTGTTCCTCGCGCTCCTGGCTGTGACGGTCGCCGCCGGCGTCCACGTTGAGGGGAACCCGCTCCTGACCCTGGCTTCAGCCGCCTCGTTCGTCATACTCCGCCTCCTGGAGGCCGTGGTGTACACTTACCTGTGCGTCACCAACCCGTACGCGTACATCCACGCAACGGTTAATAACAGAAGGGGGCCATAGTATGGTGATGAGGCATGTCAGGTACGGGGATGGCGACCTGGGGCCGATCCTAAGGCGGTCCTCGATAGACTACGCCGAAGCCTACGGCGCCGCGAAGGAGATTGTCGAGGCAGTCAAGGCTGGCGGTGACGCGGCGTTGAGGGGGTACGCTCTGAAGTTCGACAGGTATGCTGGCGCCGAGCTTAAGGTCTCCAAGGGGGAGATTACGGCGGCAGTGAAAAGGGTGGACGGGGGAGTAATCAGGTCCCTCAAGTCCGCGGCCAAGAACATAGGGATAGTGCACCGGGCGCAGGCCGCCTCCATGAGGAGGAAGTGGCGTGTGCGGGTGTGCGGGGGCGTGGAGGTCGGCGAACGCTGGACGCCCATCGGCAGCGTAGGCTGCTACGTCCCGGGGGGGCGCGCGGCGTACCCGTCGACCGTCCTCATGTCCGCAGTGCCTGCGAAGATTGCCGGGGTGAAGCGGGTCGTCGTCGCGTCGCCGCCGCCGATACCGGACGTCGTCCTCGCGGCGTGCAGCGTCGCCGGAGTCGACGAAGCCTACATGATGGGCGGCGCGCAGGCGGTGGCGGCGCTCGCATACGGGACAGAGTCCGTGGGGAGGGTGGACAAGATAGTCGGGCCCGGAAACAGGTACGTGACCGCCGCGAAGATGATAGTATACGGCACCGTGGACGTCGACATGCCCGCGGGCCCGAGCGAAATCCTGGTAATAGCAGACGGGGGGGCGAACCCCGCGTATATCGCGGCCGACATGCTCGCCCAGGCCGAGCACGACCCCAACGCCCAGTGCGTCCTCGCGACGGACTCGGAGGCGCTGGCGGAACGGGTTGTGTGCGAGGTCGCGGCGATGGCGGACGCCTCCGACAAGAAGGCGGCGGTCTCGCAGAGCCTCTCCGCCGCGACGGTCGTCCTCACCCGTAGCCTCGCCGAGTCGGTGGCGTTCGCGAACGAGTACGCCGCCGAACACCTCGAGATCCACACGAGGAGCCCGGAGAGGGTCGCGGACAGGATAGTCAACGCCGGCGCAGTATTCATCGGCCCCTACGCGCCGGTCGCGGCCGGAGACTACGCCTCCGGCGGGAACCACGTCCTGCCGACGGGCGGGGCGGCGAGATTCAAGGGCCAGCTCTCGGTCCGGGACTTCATGAAGACGACGAGCGTGCAGAGGATAAGCAAGGCCGGCCTCAGGAGGCTGGCGCCGGCGATAATGTCCCTTGCCCGGAAGGAAGGCCTAACAGAGCATGCGAAAAGCGTGACTGCAAGGCTAGGTTGAGCGGAACATCCCTCAACATCGAATCCGCTTGAGCAGCCTCTTCGGGTTCTCGACTACGGCCTCCAGAGCATCCTTCCGCGTAAGCCCGCAGGCGAGCGCGAGCTTAAGCGCCTGCTCCTGGGTTATGAGGTTCTCCGGCGAGTGCGTGTCCGTGTCCACTATCATCAGCGCCCCCGCGTCCCCGGCCGCCAGAGCCACGCGCCTGTTCCCCTTCCGGTGTCCGTGGCGCGTCGTAAGCTCGATGAAGACTCCGTTTTCCCTGGCAAGCTCCGCATCCTCCGCTGTGAGCCTTCCAGGGTGCGCGAGCACGTCCACCCCGGAGGCTATGTACGCGTGGTTCGTCCCCTCCTCGACAGGCTCCACCGGCGTCTCCCCGTGGCCGACTATTATCTCGGCGCCGTAGTCCCGGGCTATGGCCGCCATCTTCGGAATCTTGCTTACGGGTATGTGTGTGAGCTCGACGCCGACGAGGACTTCGATGCCCCAGTCGATTTCGCCCTTAATCTTCAGCTGATTCGAGAGCACGTGCCCGACGTTCGTGAAGTCGACGTGGTCGGTGAGCGCGATGACGCCGTCCCCCAGGACGAATGCCCGGCGCACGAGCTCGACCGGGGAGAGGCAGCCGTCGCTGAAGAAAGTGTGCGTGTGGAACTCCGAGCGGCGGCCCAAATCCATGATATAAACTACAGTTGCCCGGTAATAAACATGCCTGAGAGGGAGGCCGCGGCGGGAGACAGGCGCGACATGACGCCAGGCATCCGCACCATAGTCTCGGGCATGGTCAGGGATTCCATCGGCCGCGCCCGGGAGGTGGACGTCGCCGAAACGCGGAGGCTGCGGGCCTTCGTGGAACAGTCCTGGAGCGCGCGGGACGGGGGGGCATTGCCTGTGCGTG
>JBFYKH010000074.1:0-5482 GCA_041306075.1 Candidatus Altarchaeota archaeon | reverse complement strand
ACGACCCTGAACATGCTCTGCACCATACTCAAGCCCACCTCGGGCACCGCGACTGTGAACGGCTTCGACGTCGACCGGGACCCATCCGGCGTCCGCCGCTCCATTGGAATAGTCTTCCAGGACCCGAGCATAGACGGCCGGCTCACAGGCCGCGAGAACCTCAGGATGCACGCCGAACTCTACGAGGTCGACCCCAAAACAGGCGGCGAACGCATCGACGAACTCCTCAAGCTCGTCGAACTCGACAGCCGCGCCGACGAGCCGGCAAGGAACTACTCCGGCGGCATGAAGAGGCGCCTGGAGATAGCCCGCGGCCTCATACACCGCCCGAAGGTGCTGTTCCTTGACGAGCCGACGATAGGCCTGGACCCGCAGACGAGGGCGAAGATATGGGACTATGTGAAGAGGCTCTCCCGCGAGGAGGACATAACCATAGTCCTCACCACCCATTACATGGAGGAGGCCGAGATGCTCTGCGACCGCGTCGGCATAATAGACTACGGCAGGATAGTCGCGCTCGGCTCGCCGGCGGAGCTCATAAGGGAGATAGGCCAGGACATCGTCACCCTCGGCCTGGCGGACGGCTCGAAGGCCCGGGAGTTCGAGTCGCTCGACTTCGTGAGAAAAGTCCTCCCCGGGGATAAGACGACCCTCCTCATAGACGACGGCGACACCACCCTCCCGAGGATATTCGACTACGCCTCCAAACGGGGCATAACGATAAAGTCCGCCGAGGTCCGCAGCCCCACGCTCAACGACGTCTTCCTCCACTACGTCGGCCGCGAACTGAGGGAGGAGCACGCCGACGGAAAGGACATGATGAAGGCGTTCATGCGGAGGATGAGGCGATGAACATTAGGGCGGCGAAGACCATACTCGTGAGGGAGGTGAGGGTCCACCTCCGCGACAGGGCGAACGTCATAAGCTCGGTCGCAAGGAGCGTCCTCTGGCTCATCGTCTTCGGCGGCGGATTCGGCGCCGCACGGTTCTCAGGCCTCGCGGTGGACTACCAGGAATTCCTCTTCCCAGGGGTGATTGCGATGTCCCTCCTCTTCACGTCCATACGCTCCGGCACGTCGGTCATATGGGACAGGGAATTCGGATTCATGAAGGAGATACTCGTGTCTCCGGCCAGCAGGTTCTCCATCATGGCAGGGAAGGTCGCCGGCGGCGCCGCCATAGCGGCGATGGAGGGGACCATCATCCTACTCCTCGGCCCCCTCTTCGGGGCCAAACTGACGCTCGCCAACGTCCTGGCCTCCATAGCCCTCATGTTCCTCATTTCCATAAGCCTCGTGAGCATAGGGCTCATAGTGGCGACGGTGATGAAGTCCTTCGAAGGATTCCAGACTATAATGACGTTCCTGATTATGCCGATGTTCTTCATGAGCGGGGCGCTCTTCCCCATAAACACGCTGCCAGCCTGGATGACGCCAATAGTCTCCGCCAACCCCCTCACCTACGGCGTCGACGCACTGAGGATAGTGCTCCTCGGGATAGGCCAGCACAGCATGGCCACGGACCTAGCAGTCATGGCCGCGGCCGCGGCATCGACCATGGCCCTCGGCTCACAGGCCTTCAAGAACAGGGACTAGGCCTTGGCTATCGAGCCGAACTTCCCGGCGGAGACCTGCAGTTGCCCGCGGAAGTCCTTGCACCAGCCGTTCTTTATCACGACCGAGTCGTTCTCCTGGAACTTCCCGACGTCGTCGCGCCACAGGGAAAGCTGGACTGTGCCGCTGTCGTCCTTGGCGGTGACCGACTGGACCTTGCCGAAACTCGTGTCCCTTGATTCACCCACAGAAACGACAGTGACCTTCAACTCGTCCACCACACCCTTATCACGCAACTCCGAAACCTTCATGGAAAACAAATAATGCGAGACAGTATAAAAGCTACCTGCCGCGACCGATGCCCCTGTAGACGACGCCCGCAGCCTCAATCTTCCCCTTGTCGAGGCAGTTTCTGCCGTCCACTACGACCTTGACCTCCCCCAGCCTGCCGTAATCCATCTTCACGTACTCCGAGTGGTCCGTTACCAGCACCAGACAGTCGGAGGCCATGCAATCGCCGAGGCCCTTCAAGGTCGACCTGCCAGGGATGAAGGGGTCGTATACCTCGACCTTCGCGCCGAGCTTTTTGAGCTTGTCGATTATCTTCACGGACGGGCTCTCCCTGACGTCGTCGACGTCCCGCTTGTACGCCACCCCTAGGACGCACACCCCCGCACCCTTGACGCTCAAACCGACCTCGTTGAGGCCGTCAACGACCTTCTGAACGACGTACTCCGGCATCCCGTTGTTGATTTCCCGGGCGAGTAGCAGGAACCGGTGGTTGAAGCCGCGCCTCTTCGCCTCCTCGATGAGGTAATAGGGGTCCACCGGGATGCAGTGGCCTCCGACGCCGGCCCCAGGGTAATGGGGCATGAAACCGAACGGCTTCGTCGAAGCCGCCCTGATGACCTCGGTGACGTCTATGCCGAGGCTGTCGAAGCTCTTCGCCATCTCGTTGATGAACGCTATGTTCACGTCCCTGAACGAGTTCTCCATGATCTTCGTCGCCTCGGCAGCCTTGATGCTCGAAAGCTCAAGGACGTCGGCGTCGATGATGCTCCGGTAGAAAACCGCCGCCTTAGACGCGCAACCGGCAGTTATCCCGCCCACAACCCTCGGGAGATTGTGGACTCCGTACCTCCGGTTCCCGGGGTCGATACGCTCCGGACAATGGGCCAGATTGAAGTCCCGCCCCGCTTTGAGGCCGGTCTCCTCGAGTATCGGCCTCACCACCCCCTCCATCACCCCCGGGTTGATGGTGGACTCGACTATGACGAGCTTGCCCTTCCCGAGCCCCGACGCCAGCATCCCGCATGCCGACTTGACAGGACCCAGGTCAGGCATGTAAGCCTCGTCGACCGGAGTCGGCACGCAGACGACCATGATATCCGCGCCCTTAGCCGCTGACACGCCGTCCGCCGTAGCCTCAACGCCCTCCTTCCTCGCCCGCTCCACGGCGGCCGCGCTGATGTCAACGCCCAAGACCCCGTAGCCTTTGCTCTTGGCGAGCTTCGCCAAAGGCAGGCCGACATACCCGAGACCGTAGACCGCGACCGACTCCATGCCAATATGATGTGTAATTCTGGATATTTATCCGGACTCAACGACTGTACTTCGCCGCGATAGGCATCCTCCTGCCGACGCCGAACGCCTTCGAGGTGACTTTAAGGCCGGGCGGCGCCTGACGGCGCTTGTACTCGCTCCCGTCCACCGCGTCCGCGACCCATTCGACGGTGGCTTTGTCGAATCCTTTCCGGATAATCTGTTCACGGGATAGGCTTCCGTCCACGTAGTGCCTGATTATCTCATCCAACACCCCGTACGGAGGCAGAGTATCCTGGTCCCTCTGCCCGGGCTTAAGCTCGGCCGAAGGCGCCTTCTCGATTATCGCCCGGGGAATGACATCCCCCCCACGGTTGACGTGCTCAGCCAGCCGGTACACCATAGTCTTCGGGACGTCAGAGATGACCGCGAGGCCGCCGGACATGTCCCCGTACAAGGTGCAGTAGCCGACCGCGAACTCGCTCTTGTTGCCGGTGGACAAGACTAGGTGGCCGAACTTGTTGGACAACGCCATCAGGATGTTCCCCCTTATCCTCGCCTGCAGATTCTCCTCCGCCTTGTCCGGGCCCGCGCCCTTGAAATGGCCGTCGAGCGACGCTACGAACTCATCATAGATGTCGGTTATGGGGACCTCCCTGAAGCCGACGCCGAGATTCAATGCCAGCCGCTTCGAATCCTCGACGCTGCCTGCCGAAGAATACGGGCCGGGCATGGTGACGCCGAGGACGTTCCCGGCCCCCAACGCCTCAGCGGCTATGCAGCAGGTGACGGCCGAGTCGACGCCGCCGGAGAGGCCGAGTATCGCCTTCTGGAAGCCGCACTTCCCGGCGTAGTCCCTGACGCCGAGGACGAGAGCCCTGTAGACTCCCTCGGCCGAATCCTCCGGGACGAATTTCACCAGGCCGGGGGCAGACAGGTCGACAGTCTCAACGGCCTCCGCGAACGCCGGCAACATGCCAGCCAACCTGCCTTTCCCGTCGAAGACCATGCTCCTGCCGTCGAAGACTAGCTCGTCGTTGGCGCCGACCTGGTTGACGAAGACCACGGGCACCTTATGCCTTAAAGCATGCCGCCTGTACAGCCGGTACCTGACGCCGTCCTTCCCGACCTGGTAAGGCGACGCCGCGATATTGATTAAGACAGTAGCGCCCTTCCCTGCAAGCTCGGCGAGCGGGTCACGCGAGTATTTCCCGTCCTCGCTCCACGCATCCTCGCACACAGAGATGCCGAGGACCTCCCCCATGAACCTGACAGTCCTCACAGAACCGGCAGGCCTGAAATACCTGGCCTCGTCGAACACGTCATAAGTCGGCAGGAGCGTCTTAGCCTGCGTGAACACGACACGCCCCCTGTGGAGTAGCACAGCACAGTTATAGAGCCGCCCTGACTTCAACACCGGGGCGCCGACGAGGATGCCCTTCCCCGGATGCCGCCTGGTTAGCTTCGCCAACTCCCTGATAGCCGACGCCGCCTCCCTCACGAACCACCCCCGCTCCAGAAGATCCTTCGGCGGATAACCGACCAAGGAAAGCTCGGGGAACACGACAAGGCCGCCCCCGACCGCAATGAAAATGGACTTAATCTTGTCCAGGTTACCCCACACATCGCCGACGACGGGATTAAACTGGGCTAACGTGACATTCATCTGATAAACTGTAGGTAACCCGGATTAAAACCCCCGCACTATCGCCGGGTCCCCGAACCCGGCAGTATCCCACCGGCTGTCGCTGCCGGGGCCGCTGAACGTCTGGAAGACGAATGTGGCGTTCCGGCCGGAGTACCTGCCAAGCGGGAACCTGTAGGGGAACAGCCGCCGCTCGGCCTCGTTGTGTTTCGGGTCCAGGTACCGGTCCAACAGGACGTCGCCGTCAACCAAAACCCTGAACCTGACCCCGTCACCCTTCAAGTAATGCCACGTGTCAGGCCGCAAACTGATGCTGAAGGACAAACTCGAGTTCTCAGGCACAACCACATAATACGTCGCATTCATCTGGCCGACGTCGGGAGGCTTAACGAACAACTGACGCTCACCCAGCCAATCCTCCATGTACACGCCATAGTGGCTCTTCAAGGTCAGGGGGCCGAACGTGTAGTTCTGGCTTAAACCCCTCCGCGTCACATTCTCCCAGAAGTCGTAGTACACGCCGCCCATACGGCCGACATTCGAAGCATACAACACGGCCTCCGTAGGCCCCGATTTACCAGCCTTAAGCCTGTAGAGCCGGACGTAGTAGGGGTCATGGTGGTAGAAGCTGCCGCCGGACCATTCATCGGCGAGCGAGTAGTTCTCCGCCAGCACCGCATCCAGCTCGGCGGCCGACCAGTTCAGCCCCAGATACCTTCCGGGTATGACGTACTTGTTCCTG
>JBFYKH010000073.1:0-45842 GCA_041306075.1 Candidatus Altarchaeota archaeon | reverse complement strand
ACGACGGAGGCGTCGGAGCGGATAGTCAGGTACGCATTCGAGTACGCGAAGGCCCATGGCAGGAGGAAGGTCACCGCCGTCACGAAGTCGAACATAATGAAGCACACGGACGGCCTCTTCCAGAAGGCTGCGGCGGAGGCAGCCAGGGATTACGGCGTCGAGTACGAGCACAGGCTGGTGGACGCGGCGTGCATGCAGCTCGTCACCGAGCCCGGGAGGTTCGACGTCATCGTCACCATGAACCTCTACGGGGACATACTATCTGACCTCGCCGCCGGCCTCGTGGGCGGCCTCGGAGTGGCCCCGGGATACAACGTCGGCCTGGAGTACGCGGTCTTCGAGGCGACGCACGGCTCGTCGCCGGACTTCAAGGGCAAGAACCTGCTGAATCCCGCGGCCCTGATACTGTCTGGGGCGCACATGCTCGGCCACCTCGGCGAGAGGGAGGCGGCTGCCGCGGTCGAGTCGGCGGTGGCGGCCGTCCTGGCGGAAGGCAGGCACGTGACATTTGACATCGGGCGGGAGAATCCGGCCTCGTCCACGGAGATGGGCGACGCCGTGATAGAGAAAATCGGGGGGCTGGTGTGATGGATATAATCAATCCCCCGAAGGCGAACCTGTACGAGGAGACGTTCCCGCACACGAGCGCGCCGAGGATAGACCTGGAGGCCATGAAGCTCGGCCATGAGGTATTCATCACCGACACGACGTTCCGGGACGGCCAGCAGGCGAGGCCCCCCTACGAGCCGAGCCAGATACTGGACATCTACCGGCTGCTCTCGAAGCTTGACAACGGGGAGGGCGCGATAAGGCAGTGCGAGTTCTTCCTCTACGGCGAGAATGACCGGGAGGCGGTCAGGCTCTGCCTAGCCGAGGGCTTGAGGTACCCGGAGGTCACCGGCTGGATAAGGGCTAATCCAAAGGACTTCGAGTACGTGAAGGAAATGGGGCTGAAGGAGACCGGGATACTGACATCATGCTCGGACCATCACATTTACCTGAAGCTCGGCCTCGACCGGAAGCAGGCAGCGGAGAAGTACATCAACATCGCTGCGGCGGCGATGTCGCACGGGATAGTCCCCCGCTGCCATTTCGAGGACGTGACGAGGGCGGACGTCCGCGGCTTCGTGATGCCGTTCGCGGAGCGGCTCCTGGAGCTCTCCGAGAAGTCCGGTGTCGACGTGAAAATCCGGGCCTGCGACACCATGGGCCTCGGCCTCCCGTTCGCTGAGGCGAAGCTCCCCAGGAGCGTCCCGAGGCTTATCAAGGCGCTCCGGGAGGTGGGCTTTGAGCCGCGCCAGCTGGAATGGCACGGCCACAACGACTTCCACCTCGCGCTCGCGAACCCGCTTAGCGCGTGGATGAGCGGCTGCGGGGGCGTGAACTGCACGATACTGGGCTTCGGCGAGCGCACGGGCAACACCCCCCTGGAGGGTATGGTAATCCACTACCTGGGGCTGAATCCGGGCGCGAAGCTCGACACGCTCGCCATAACGGAGCTCGCGGACTACCTGAAGAGGACTGGCGTCGAGATACCCAAGAACTACCCGTTCGTCGGGGATAACTTCAACACGACGAGCGCGGGCATACACCTGGACGGCCTCCTAAAGCACCCGCAGATTTACACGATATTCGACACCGAGCGGCTCCTCGGGGTGAAGCCGGGCGTCCAGGTGACCGACAAGTCCGGGCTCGCGGGCATCGTCCACTACGTCCGCACAAGGATGTGCGGGAATCCGGTGGCGGCGGCCATAGACAAGGACAACCCTGGTATCAGGCGGATAAACGAGCACATCGGCGCCGAATACGCGGGGGGGAGGGTCACGTCCATCAGCGACGACGAGATGGCGGAGCTCATCAAGACGTACCTGCCCGAACTTGTCACGAGCGAGTTCGACAAGCTTGAGGCGAAGGCGAAGGAGGTCGCCGTGGAAATCCTGGAGGATTGCACGCGGCGGCCGGACATACAGTCGATGAACCCCATACTCCTGCAGAGGAACATGATAGAGATGGAGGAGAAGCACCCCTTCATACAGGCGGCTTTCGTCACCGATGCGGACGGCTTCCTGGTGACGATACCCGCGACCTCGAAGGAGTTCATGGAACTGTACCGGCATTTCGTCCCGGGGACGGACTGCTCGGACAGGGAATGGTTCCAGAAGCCGCTCAGGAGCGGCCGCCCGTACGTGACCGGCTTCTACGACTCGAGGATTACGAAGGCCCTCTGCATCACGGCCGCCACCCCAGTACTCCGCGACGGCGTTATCCGGGGCGTCCTCAGCATAGACCTGAACTTCAAGGAGCTGGCGAAGCTCATATGATGCGGGCGCCGGTTTGGGGCCGTCATACAGCAAGGCGAGAATGAACGTAAACCTGTTTTTTAACCCTGACTCTCAGGAGTTAACGGGTGGTCGGTTGAAAAGGCGCATTGATACGGCTTTGCTCGCCCTGGCGGTCTTAGCAGGCTCCGTCGAAGCCGGCATAGGCGACTGCGCGAGCGGCTACCGTTTCGACAGGATGTCCGGGGTCGGCTGCGTCCAGGACAGGTGCGCGGACGTATCCCATGCCTTCTACAGCTATGTCGGATACTGTGTCTGCTACGCGTGCGGGGAGGCCGGCTGCTCCGGCGACAAGGCCTACAGCAAGGAGTGCAGGCGGCCGCATGACTACAAGAGCTGCCCCGGCTGCCTGTACGCGTGCATAGGGCCTGGGGACAAATGCCCCGGCGAAAAAGACGCGCTGTCCGCCTCGGGGGCGGCCGCAACGGAGGCTACGCTCAAGGCTCAGTCCCAGGCTTCCTCGGACAAGCCCTCCCTGGGGGGCCGATACGAGAAGGTCAGGTTCAAGGGCAGGGTGACGGCGTTCGGGAAGCCGCTGAAGCACATCCGGCTGTACTGCGCAGACGGCAGGGTGGAGGCCACCACGGACGAGAACGGCAACTACGAGTTCGAGGCAGAAGGCCTGGGGGACGGGGAGGAATACTCCTGCGAGGTGAGGTACGAGTACGTCCGCAACGACAGGACGTACTTCCAGGTGCACAGCCAGGACGACACGGAACCCGCCGCCCTCACCTACAAGTTCAAGGTCGACGGCGAGGAGGTCACGGGGGACATGGGCATGGAGCGGCTCATGGCTGAGGACGCCGAAGGCTATGAGGCCGTAGCGGCCATGTACGTCCATATGACGGAAGCCCTCGAGTTCTACATAGACGGCCTCAAGGAGGACCTGGACTTCCAGCTGCCGCTCCATGTCCACGGCTTCATGCCTGACGACAAGGATGCGCCGCGGGCCTCCTATAACGGGGACAACGGCGAAAGCAACATATACCTTCAGGCGAGGGACTCGGTCCAGGGGAGCCCGGACAGGCAGATCGAGCTGTACCACGAGTTCAGCCACTATGTCATGCACGCCCTCTACGGCAGATGGCCCCACCCGGAAGGCGGGTCGGACATCAAGGAGAGGAACCACGGCGGCTTTCTGAACCCGAGCACGAGCGACACCTATGTGGAGGCGTTCGCGGTTTTCATGTCGGTGGCCATGATGGAGGCGTACGGGGAGACCGTCCCCTCCGGCAGGGACGACTCGAAGATGACGCTCAAGGAGCTTCTGGCGGTCTACGGGAACAGCCAGATAAGCAACCTCGAGGAGGACTACAAGGCATGGGACAGGCAGGGGCGCATGGAGGAGTACGCGGGGGCCGGAATCCTGTGGGACCTGGTGGACGGGGAGGACGACTACAACGAGAAGAAGCTCACGCCCGAGGAGATGCACCAGAACTACCTGGCGTGGAGGAAGGACAGGGAGGAGTTCAACGAGTACACGAGGCGGGAGTTTCCGGGCGATGAGCTTCTAGAGGTGCCGGAATACACGGTCGACGACTTCAGGACTATGAGGTTCGACGACGACCGCGTCCAACTGGACTTCGAGAAGGACGTGTGGCCGGTCCTTCGGACGTACCACAGCGACTTCACTGACGTGTACAAAGACATCGTGAAGAGGCGGCCGGACCAGAAGGCGGCTGTCGACGAGGTCTTCATAAGACACGGCTTCTTCCACGACGATAAGCGAGGCAACGGAATATACGACGAATACGAGCCCTACGACGACGCGAACGGGAACGGGGAGCGCGACGATGGCGAGCGATTCATAGACCTCTCGGCTGAGACGCCGGCGTACCGGCAGGGCCAGACGATAGGTTCAGCGTCCAACTACCAGCGGCCGCTGCGTCACACCCCCCTGGAGGTGCCGGGGCAGTACGTCCGGGTCGGCAACGACGTCCCCTTCTACAGGGTGTTGACATACTTCCCACGGCAACCCCACCTCACCAGCACCTACCGTGCGCGGAACGTGGACGGACGGATATACGTCAATGTCCCGCCGGCAGGCTACAACGCTACCCTGGTCATAGTGGCCGAGGGCGTCGAGACCGGGCATCCCCTCACACTCTCGGCGGAAAAGTTCAACCGGGAATACGGCGGGGCCGCGAAGCGCGGATATTACGTGGCGCACGACTTCAAGGTGCGGGGGGAGATACCGGCTGAGCCGAAGGTCCCTGTCCTGCCGCGGAAAGGCAGCGTCCCCGGGTGGCTTTGGCTGGCCTTCGGAGGCACTGTCATGGGGGCGCTGATGGCATCCGCCCTGGCGGCGGCCCTGGTTCTACTGGCGGCCTTCATCCTCATCCGATGGCGGAGGAGGAAAAGGTAACTGTCTGGTATTTATGCCCCTCCGCGTAGGATAAGCTTATGGGGGTCCGTCTGATTTCCGCCGTCGCCGTCCTCTGCCTCATCGCAGGCTGCGTCGGCGAGCGGCCCATCCAGCTTTCGGGGGTCGAGGTGCGGGAGTACAAGGGCGAGCGGTTGGGCTCTGTCAACGACTTCAGGGAGAACTCCATCAATGGGCCGCAGTACGTTAACGCCAGCACATACAGCCTTGTAGTCGCGGGCCTAGTGGAGAAGCCGAGAAGCATGACATATAGCGACGTCGTCGGCCATGGCGCGTACTCGAAGGTCGTGGAGCTAGACTGCGTGGAGGGGTGGAGCGTGAAGCTCCTGTGGGAGGGCGTGCTCGTCAGCGACCTGTTGGACGAGGCCAGGGCCAAGCCTAACGCGAACACCGTGGTGTTCCACGCGTACGACGGATACTCGACCAGCCTCCCCCTCGATTACATAAGGGGCCGTCGCATCCTCCTCGCCTACAAGATGAACGGCGTCGTCCTCCCGCCCGAGCGGGGGTTCCCCTTCCAGCTCGTCGCCGAGGACAAGTGGGGGTACAAGTGGATCAAGTGGGTTGCCAAGATTGAGCTCACCGACGACCCTGATTATCGCGGCTACTGGGAGAGCCGCGGATACAGCCAGACGGGAGACCTGGATAAGCCGCAGTTCGACTGACGGGCGGCTACACCACGAACTGTTTCGCGGCGAGGGTCGCAGCGAACGCGATTGGCGCAAGGAGGAGGGGGATGCAGCTTCCCTCGCCCTTAGGCTCGTTCACCGGCTTCCTGGCGGGCAGCGTCGCCTTGGCTTGGCTGCCGCAGTCAGGGTCGCCGGTCTCGCAGTCCGGGTCGCACGCGCCGTCCGCTACTGCCTCGCAGAGGTTGTCCGCGCCGCCGGATTCGCAGTCGCCCGGGCAAGTGCCATGGTTCTCTGGCATCCCGCATATGCCGTCGCCGCAGGTGCTCTCGAGGAAGCTGAGTTCCAGAAGCTTCGTGACCTCGACCTCGGTGCCGTCGGCCTGCACGCACGCGGCGCATTTCCCTGTGCCGGTGTACCAGCATCTTGCCGGGTCGTCTATTACCTTGAGTGTCTGGCCGTTCTTGGCGCATGCTCCGGCTTCAGCCGACGCCTCACCCCTTATGAATTTCCAGGAGTCGACCTTCTGGTCGCCTATGACGCAGTATCCCGTGTATCCGTCGCCCGCCTCCTCTGTCATGAACCTGTAGCCCAGGCTCTCGCAGTATATCTGCGACGGGTCCTTCATCGCGGACGCGAAGACGCACAGGGCCGCGATGATGAGCAGGGCCGCCGCGGGCTTCACAATCCGTTTTACGCATCCTTTGTCCATCTTATATCTTCTTAGTGCCCTTGACTGTGAACACGTAGTTCTTCATGATGCTCCACCAGGGGTCGCCCGTGTACGGCGGATTCGCGTACCCGTTCGTGCCCCAGCCCGTCCCCCAGCTGTTCTTTATCGTCCAGGTGCCTGAGGCGTCGTCCCACCCCATGAATATGACGCAGTGGTCGCTGTTGCACGCCCCGACCGGCCCCTTGCAGAATATGAGGGATTTTACCTCGTTGACGCTCTTGTCGCTGTACTTGGTCCAGCTGTCGAGCGACCACAGCTTGGCATTCCAGTTCCCGCACCTGTTGCATGCGGAGTTGACTCCGGTATACGGGTAACAGGCCTCGTCAGATATCCCGCTCGTCTTTACGTAGGGGAGCGCGTTGTGGGGCCAGCAGCCGCCGCAGTTGCCGCCGGTGAAGCAGTCCGCGACCAGGTACTGCTCGGAAAGGTCGAGGTTGGCCTGCGTGTTGTGTTCGATGTTGTAGTTGGCCTCCATGGAGCCTACTATTGCCATCGCCCAGCATGAGCCGCATGGCGCCTGCGCCTTCACGCTCGTCATGTAATTCCTCCCGTTAACGTTCCTCCAGTCGAAGGATGACGGCAGCTTCGGCGTCCCGGAGCACGAGCACCTGTCGGTCGGGTCGCTCGGGCACGAGTCGCATTCGTCCGGATTTTGGTCTCCGTCCGTGTTGGTCGTAGTCTGCTTCGGGTTGAAGCACTTCGGCAGGTTGTCGCATGCGTCGCCGACGCCGTCCTTGTCGGCGTCCTCCTGGCCCTTGTTGGCGGCGTACGGGCAGTTGTCGCATGCGTCGCCTATCCCGTCCGGGTCCGGCAGCACCATGACCGTGAGCTTAGACATCGTCAGGGTCACCGGCGGCTGCTGTTTGCCCCCGCTCGCCAAGAGCGCCGACTGGGCGGCCGTTATCTGCTGCTTGTCCCCCGGGCCTAGTTCCGCGACGTTCACCTCGAGATTGTCCTTGGCGCTGGTCTTCGCGACTTTCATGTCGGAGTCCTTCTGGTCCGGGTTGTAGTTGTTCGGGCAGTTGTCGCATGCGTCGCCGACGCCATCCTTGTCCGCGTCGGCCTGGCCGGGGTTGTACCTCTTCGGGCAGTTGTCGCATGCGTCGCCTACCCCGTCATAGACTTTGTTGCACACCGTCTGGACTTGGGCGCCCTCCTTGTTGCTGCCTGCGCCGAGGCAGCCATAATCAGTGTCGTTCTGGTCCGGGTTGTACGCTCCCGGGCAGTTGTCGCAAGCGTCTCCTATGCCGTCGGGCTTCGCGAAACACGCTAATCCCGCCGCCGGACAATGGATGTCGGAGTCCTTCTGGTATGGGTCCGGCGTCTTCGGGCAAACATCCTTTGGGTCTGCTATCCCATCACCGTCCGAGTCCAACTGTAACGTAACCGGCGGGGCGACGAGTTTTAGCGTCGTAGCCGTCGAAGAGGTCGTCGTGGACTGGCAGGAGCACTTGTACGCATCGACCTCGACGCAGGAGAGGCCGCGCGAACACTGGCCGACGCAGGCGCCACGGTCCTCACTGTACTGGCATGTCGGCTCTGTGGTCGTGGTCGCCGTCTGGCATGAGCACGAGCCGGCGCCGGCCGCGACCAAGGATGGGACGTATGTGCACTGCCCTGTCCTGCAGAGGCCCGCGCACCGTCCGGTGTTCTGGTCGAGATGGCATGTCCTGAGCGTCGTGGTCGTGGTCGTCTGGCACTGGCAGTATCCGCCGCCGGCGAAGGACAAGGGCACCGTGTAGACGCACTCGCCATCTCGGCAGTAGCCTGGGTCGCAGGACGCCTGGCCGCTCGGCCTTGTGATGTCGGAGCAGGATGTCTGCAGGCCGTCCCGTTCGATGAGCGTGAAGGCGGATGCGGTGGCCGCCAGGAAGAGCAACGCCGTGATGATTGCTTCGCCTTTCACTTTCCTTGAGTTTATCGCAGCCTGCATTAATAAATTGATGGTCGCTTCCCCGTCCGCGGCCCGTCCAAACCAAGATTATTAAACGTATTCGCTATACATTTCACCACCAACGCATTGGGAGGACTAATGTAAAATGGAGTTCAAGGGCAAGGTGTTGATTGTCGGGTACGGCTCCGTGTCCAGGTGCACGCTGCCGATACTCATGAAGCATGTGAAGATGCCGTACGAGAACGTTACCGTCATAGACTTCGAGGACAAGTCGAAGGAGCTTAAGGAGTGGACCTCCAAGGGGCTGACGTTCCGCCAGCGGAGGATAACCCCTGATGACCTGGAAGAGATACTCTCCGAGTACCTGTCGCCGGGCGGCCTCCTCATCGACCTGGCCTGGAACATAGACTGCTGCGAGCTGGTGAAGTGGTGCCACGACCACGAGGTGCTCTACGTCAACACGTCAGTGGAGGTGTGGGACTCATACGGGGAGAGGTTCACGGCCACGCCGTACGGGAAGTCGCTCTACAAGAGGCAGATGGCGCTCAGGGAGCTCACGAAGGGCTGGAAGGATGCGACGACGTTCATAGTCGACCACGGCGCTAACCCCGGCCTCATATCGCATTTCGCGAAGAAGGGGCTCATAGACATCGCCGAGCGGATGATAGCGGACAAGAAGGCGAAGAATCCGGAGCGGTTGAGGAAGCTCATAGGGGAGCGGAACTTCCCGGATCTCGCGATGGAGGTTGGCGTGAAGGTCATACACTGCTCCGAGCGCGACACCCAGATTTCCAGCAAGCCCAAGGAAGTCGACGAGTTCGTCGGCACCTGGAGCATAGAGGGCCTGAGGGAGGAGGGCACCGCCCCCGCGGAGATGGGCTGGGGGACGCACGAGAAGGAGCTCCCGAAGCTCGCGCACGTGCCGCCGGAGGGGCCGAGGAACCAGATTATGCTCGCGCAGATGGGGATGAACACGTGGGTGCGCTCCTGGGTGCCCCACCACGAGATAGTGGGGATGATTATCCGCCACGGGGAGGCGTTCGGGCTGTCGGACCGCTGGACCGTCTGGGAGGGCGGGAAGGCGGTGTACAGGCCGACCGTGCATTACGCGTACATGCCCTGCGACGCGACGATAGTCTCCTGCCATGAGCTCAGGTGCAGGAACTACGAGCTGCAGTCGAGGCTCCGGATAATGGACGACAAGGAGATAACGTCCGGCTCGGACATACTCGGCGCGCTCCTGATGGGGCACCAGTACAACTCATGGTGGTGCGGCAGCATCCTCTCCATCGAGGAGGCCAGGAAGCTGGCGCCCGGGACGAACGCGACGTCCATCCAGGTCGCGCTCGGAGTCGTCACCGCCGTCATGTGGGCTATAGAGAATCCCCGGAAGGGCTTCTGCCTCCCGGACGACCTCCCGCACGACTACGTGCTCAAGATAGCGAAGCCGTACCTCGGGGAACTCTACTCCGGGCCGTCGGACTGGACGCCCCTGAAGGACAGGGCCGTGTACTTCAGGGAGAATCCCGCCAACGGGTACGACCAGGACGACCCGTGGCAGTTCAAGAACTTCGTGTTCGTCCAATAGGCAAAAATGGAAGATTCTAAGAAGTCCGGGCGTGAGGGGGCGCATGAGAACGGGGTGCCGCACATCGACGGCGCGAAGAAGGAGATGATGCAGGCCCTCGCCCTGGAGCACGGGACGCCGCTCTTCGTCATCGACCACGATATGATAAGGCAGAACTACCTGGAATTCAAGGAGCACCTGCCGGCCGTGCAGGCCTACTTCGCCGTGAAGGCTAACTCGAACCCGGAGATAGTGAGGACGCTCTATGAGTCGGGGGCCAGCTTCGACGTCGCCTCCATGCCGGAGTTCATGATAGTCCATGAGAACATAAAGGGCATGCCGGACAAGGAGCGGCAGGACTGGATATGGGACAGGATAATCTACGCCAACACAATAAAGCCGATAGAGACGCTCCAGGCCCTCGACAAGTACAAGCCGCTAGTCACGTTCGACAACACCGAGGAGCTGAAGAAGATAAGGCAGCACGCCCCGAACGCGGGCGTCGTACTCAGGATACGCGTCCCGAACACGGGCAGCATGGTGGAGCTGTCCTCGAAGTTCGGCGCCGACCCGGGGGAGGCGGTGGACCTCATACTCGAGGCCTTCAACATGGGCCTAGTGGTGGAGGGCCTCAGCTTCCACGTCGGCAGCCAGTGCACTAACTTCGAGAACTACGTGCAGGCGCTGCAGCTGTCGGCGAACATCATCAAGGAGGCGGAGTCGAGGACGGGCCAGAGGATAAAGATACTGGACATCGGCGGCGGATTCCCTGTGAAATACAACCCGCAGGTGAAGGCGTTCAGGACGCTCGCGAGGAAGCTGAACGCCGAGTTCAAGCGGCTGTTCACCCCGGACACGGAAATCATCGCGGAGCCCGGGCGGTTCATGGTCGCGAACGCGTGCACCCTCGTCGCCAAGGTGATAGGCAAGGCGTACCGGGACGGGAAGCCGTGCTACTACATAAACGACGGCGTCTACCACACGTACTCCGGCCAGGTCTTCGACCACTGCATCTACCCGGTGCACGCCTTCAAGGACGGGGAGAAGCAGGTCTCGGCGGTCTTCGGCCCCACATGCGACGCATTCGACACCGTGACCCTGAGCGCGGAGCTGCCGGAGCTCGAGATAGGCGACCTCGTCTACTCCGAGAACATGGGCGCCTACACGACGGCCTCCTCGACGTACTTCAACGGGTTCCCGCCGGCGAAGATAGTCCACATAAACCGCTGAGGCGGCCGGGCGGCGGTATATATTCCAAAGACGTCCGGTATATCCTAAGGCATGGCTCACGTGAAGGCTAGGACCGGCTGGACGGAAGACAAGCCTCTGACCGCCCAGGAAGGCGAATTCCAGCTGATGGGATACGATTCCGCCGGCATCGGGCAGAACCAGGCGCGGATACAGGCCCTCATAGACAAGTCCACCGAACAACTCAACAAGGGTAGGAAGGACGCAGCCGCCCTCCTCCTGATGGACGCATATAACTGCGCAGACCTCAGGGACGAAGGCGGAAATGTGGTCGCCGAAGGCGACAGGAGGCTTAAGGCGACCCTCGCAATCCGCGTCGGCGACCTGGTCCGGGAGCATGCCGGGGACTTGCAGGGCAGAGGCGACGGCGAGAACGCGTTGGCCGCCCACAGGGACGCAGTCGTGTGGTACGGCAGGTCAATAGCCCACAATCCGGCGGCAGGCAACGTCCAGGAGGCGTACAACGGGATGGGGGTGTCGCAGCACGCGCTCGGCGATAACGAGGGCGCGTACGGGAGCTTCTCCAGGGCGGTCGAGGCGAACGCCGACAGGATGGGCCGGGTGCGCGCCATCATGGACAAGGACGGGAACGACGCCCTCGCCAAAAGAGAGCTCGGGAGGCTCGTCGAAGACCAGCGAAGCTACCGGAACAACATGGGCGTCGCACAATACGTCCTGGGAGACAAGGCCGCCGCGAGGGACTCGATAGTCGCCGGCGCCTTCAACTTGGAGCGCGACCCGCAACTCGGCGACGTACCTTGCAATAACAAGACCGTCTGCGAGAACGTCGCCCAACTGGCCACCGAGCGCATAGCCGAGCTCCAGGCGCAGCCCGGGGGGCCGGACCCGGCGGAGCTGTCCCGCGAGCAGGACCTCAAGCTCCTGGCGGAAAAGAGGATAGACTCTGCTGTGGAGGACGGGAAGACCGTGTTCGGCAGGGCCGCAGCCCTCGCATTGTCGGCGCTCGACAGACTAAGGGGGAAGCGGGAGCCGAAGGCAAAGTCAGCCGAAGCGCCCCCGGAGACCGGGGAAAAGAGGATTTGGGCGTACACTGCAATGGACTCTCAGGGGCGGGAATCCACCGGGGTGCTGGAGGCCGAGACACAGAACGAGGCCCTCCAGAAGGTGAAGGAAATGGGCCTGTTCCCGACGAGAATCGTCGAATCAGGCGTTAGGACGTAGCCTGCGCCGGCGGAAGACCCGAAAACTATGCTCCTCAGTTTGTGTTCTTATCGTGAAGATGCGGCTTCGGGAGTGACTGTCAGGTCGCGACAAGCTTCAGGTACTCGGCCCTCCCGCTCCTCCTGCACGCCTTCAGGAGCGCTTCAACGCGTCCGGAGTCGCCTTCCAAGACGAAGAGCTCAAGGCATTTTCCGCGGCCGAGCTGGTTGTGGACGAGGGTCTTGATGAGGTCCTCGAACTCGTGCCTGGCGTTGGAGAACGCGGCCTCGTGTTTTTCGTCGTGTATGAGCACGAGTATCCCTGAGACTCTGCCGGGCTTCACGCCTTCCTTGCAGGTCTCCCTGTGGAGCGCGTGGACTGCCGACTTCACGGCGTCGGAGCGGCTCTTGTATCCTCCGGTTCCGGCGAGCGCGTCCAGCTCCCGTATGGTCTCCTCCTTCAGGGAGACGCTGATGACTGTCATGTTTAATAATTTTCCGCCGAAAACGGGCTGGAATTATTAACCCTTTTTTAAGCTGATGCATTATTATAATTTCCATGAACATTAATAAACTGCTCCTCATAGCGGCCGCCGCGGTGACGCTCATATCATCGTCGGGTTGCATCGGAGCCGAGCCCCCGGCGGCCTCATCAGGCGGAAAATTACGGGTCGTGGCCACGATATACCCCCTCTACGACTTCGCCAGGGCAGTGGGCGGGGACAGGGCGGACGTCACCCAGCTGATTCCCCCCGGCGTGGAGCCGCACACCTACGAGCCTAGGCCGAGCGACATAGTCCGGGTGTCGGAGTCGGACGTGCTCGTCATCAACGGCGCCGGATTGGAGCCGTGGGCCGCCGACCTGGTGGAGGAGGCTGGCAACCGGCGGCTCCGCGCAGTGGACGCGAGCGCGCACTCCATCCTCCTGGCCGCGGAAGAAGGTCATGAGGCAGCGGAAGAAGGCCACGTCGAGGGAGGCAGCGACCCTCACATATGGCTGGACTTCCAGAACGACCGGATGATAGTCGACGCGATAGCGGAGGCGATGTCCGAGGCGGACCCAGCCGGCCGGGCCTATTACCTCGGCAACGCCGCCGCCTACCAAGGCAGGCTCGTAGGCCTCGAAGCCTCGTATGCGGAGGGCCTGCGGAGTTGCGAACGCCGCGAGTACGTAACAGGCGGCCATAAGGCGTTCGCCTACCTGGACCGGCGGTACAATCTCACGGAGCTGGCGGTATACGGGGCGTCGCCCGACAGCGAGCCCTCCGCAAGGAGGATAAGGGAGCTGGCCGATGCGGCCGGGGGCCGCGGCATCGGATACGTGTACGTGGAACGGCTGGTGAGCCCGAAGGCCGGGGAGGCGCTGGCCGCCGAGGTGGGTGCGAAAACACTCATCCTGGACCCGGGGCACAACGTCGCCGCCGGCCGGCTTAATAGCGGGGAAGACTTCATCTCAATTATGCGGGCGAACCTAGTCAACCTCCGGATAGGCCTCGGGTGCACATGAAATCTGAAACGCAAATCGGCATCGAGGGGGTGGATTTCAGCTTCGGGGGGACGAAGGTGCTCGCCGACATATCCTTCACGATACTCAAGGGCGACTTCATCGGGATAATCGGCCCCAACGGCTCCGGGAAGACCACCCTCGTCAAGCTCATGCTCGGCCTACTCCCCCTGCAATCCGGGAAAATCACATTGTTCGGTGCGGACGTGCGGGACTTCCGGGAATGGCATCGCATAGCGTACGTGCCGCAGAAGGCCACGAACATCGACCCCGCGTTCCCTGCGACGGTCAGGGAGGTCGCGAGCATGGGGCTCCTCTCCAGGAAGGCCTTCCCGAAGATGCTCGCCGGGGGGGACCGCGAAAAAATCGAGGGCGCCCTAAGGCATGTGGGCATGGACGGCTACGGCGGCCGGAGAATCGGGGAACTATCGGGCGGCCAGCAGCAGCGCGTCTACATAGCCCGCGCACTCGCCTCGGAGCCTGAGGTCCTGTTCCTGGACGAGCCCACGGCCGGCGTCGACCAGGCCACGCAGGGCCGGTTCTACGACCTCCTCGGCCAGCTGAACCGGGAAGGCATAACAATAGTCCTCGTCTCCCACGACATAGGCAGGATAACGAGGTACGTCAACAAGGTGGCGAGCCTGAATCAGCGGCTGGAATTCTATGGCTCCCACCCGGAATTCTGCGCGTGGGACGCGAAACACCAGCACAAGACCGAGCAGGAGCACAACCTGTGCCTCCACAGGGGATGACATGGCCTACGAGATGCTAGCATACGGCTTCATGCAGAAGGCGTTCGTCACCGGCATAGTGATAGCCGTCGCATGCTCGCTGCTCGGCGTCTTCCTCATACTCCGGAGGTACTCCCTGATAGGCGACGGCCTCGCCCACATAAGCTTCGGCGGAGTTGCGTGCGGCCTCCTCATCGGCGTCGCGCCGTTCTGGGGGGCCCTGGCGTTCGCGGTCATCGGCTCCCTCGGGATACTCAACCTCAAGGAGAAGGCGAGGGTGCACGGGGACACGGCCATCGGCATAATAAGCCACGCCAGCCTCGGGATAGGTGTGTTCATAGTCAGCATCGCCCACGGCTTCAACGTCGACATCCTCAGCTACCTGTTCGGGAGCATCCTGGCCATCAAGGCGGCGGAGGTGGCGTCCTCCGTCCTACTGGCAGGAGCCGTGATACTCACCATAATCCTCTTCTACCACGACCTCCTCTCGCTCGCCTTCGACGAGGAGTCCGCGAGGACTGCCGGAGTCAGGGTCGACATGCTGAACACGCTCCTCATCACCCTCACCGCCGTCACCATCGTGAGCTCGATGAACGTGGTCGGCCTCATGCTGGCCTCGTCCATGATAATACTTCCCGCCGCCACCGCCCTCCAGCTCGCCCAAAGCTTCAAGCGGACGCTCGTCCTGTCGGCCGCGCTCGCGGCCTTCTCCGTCACGGCAGGCCTCATCCTCTCATACGAGAACGACTGGGCGGCGTCCGGAACCATAGTCCTCACAAACACGCTCGTCTTCCTGGCCGTGCTCCTCGCCAAGGGCGTCAGGGCGCAGATACTGGTTAATCGGCGCGGGTGAGCGGGGAACTATTCGCCGTCGTATGGGATTTCCAGGCGCTCCGCCACTATCATGCGGAAGTCGTCGGTCTCCAGGGGCGCGCCGTCCCCGCCGGTGACGTTGTATCTGGCTCCGATGTCCTTCAGCTTGAGGGATGTGTCAACGTCCCCCGGCAGGCCTAGCTCCTCGACGAATTCCTCCAATGGCACGCCCGTGGTCTTCACAAGATTCTCGAGGGTGTTGCTCCCCCTGATGGCTGTGACGTCCACGAGGCCGGACTGGGAGAGTATGTTGGACGCCGGCGCCGGCTCCCAGACGCCAAGGAGCATCGAGGCCGCGATCAACAGCGCGAAAGCCCCCACGGCGTACAGTGCGAATGCGTTCGACCCTTTCACAGCCCTCCCCGCCGCGGAAGCCTGGAGGCACCGGACCGGGCAGTTCTCGACGCACTCGAGGCAGCTGACGCAGTCCGCGTCCTTCACAGTCTCTTGGTGCTGGACGTCTATGCCATGCGGGCAGACCCTGTTGCAGGTTCCGCAGTCGACGCATGCGCCCTTGTCCCGCCTTATCAGGAATCGCTTCGCTCCGTTGAACAGCCCAAGGAACGCCCCGAGAGGGCACAGGTACCTGCACCAGAGGTTCTTCGCGAACAACGCCGCCAGGACCACCGCCGCAAGGACGATCAACCCGACGCTCATCTCCTCGGCCTCCTCGCCGAAGTGCATGAGCGCGACATACGGGTCATACTCCCGGAAGCCGAGTTCGCTGCCGGCGTAGGATAAGTATACTACTGCGGCCAAAATCATGTACTTGAGGAGCCTCAGAGGCCTGTCGGCCTTCGGCGGCGGCTCATAATCCCTCCTGGCGCCTATACTGCGCCCTATGGCCCTGAGCCACTCCTGCAATGCTCCGAATGGGCAGACGAATCCGCAGAAAGCCCTCCCGAAGACGACGACCATGGCCGCGGCCGCGACGGCGAGCACGACGGCGGACCAGTAGACCCTCTTCACGAACTCTCCGGTTAGAATCAGGGTCAGCGCGGTCTCGACTCCGCCGAAGGGGCAGTAGGCGTCTATCGGGGCCGCCTTCTCCACGCCGTACCACTGGTGGCTGAGGGCGAGGTACACGGCCGTCGCGAAGAACGCCGCCTGCACGAGCCTCCTGTATGACATGTTTAGTCGCCCCCCTCCCCTACCGTTTGCCTGCGGTGCTGAAGCCGACAAGCGTGTACGGCAGGCAGTGCCTGGTGATGCCCGTGAAAAGCCCCAGGAACGCAAGCGCGGCCAATGCCAGCTTGACCTGCCAGGCCTCGGAGTAGCCCCACGCCAAAGCTATCAAGGCGGCAGTTCCGAGAAAAGCCCTCAGTAGGAGGTCTATCCCGCCGACGTTCTCCGAAAACAATTTTTTCCCATCGTCCATGTCACTCGCCTCAATCTGGCGTCAACCAACACTTATTGCGCATGCACCCATTTAAACGCTACGGTTACCTGCGACTCAAAGCAAAATGGCCGGGTGGCGCGGGCGGTCAATGCATCCTCTCGGGGTGGTTCGTTATGGTTCCCTTGACGAACTTGTCCAGGGCTTCTTTTATCACAGTCTCGTCTGTTAAAATCGCCTGTATCCCGTTTTCTGCGAGGTCCTCGAGTATCCTGCGGCCCATCCCCCCGGCCACCACCATCTGGCAGTCCTTGACGGTGTCGATTATCCTGTCGTGGCGGCAGGTGCCGCATCTTCCGTCGTTTCCCCCGCGGTTTATCCGGTATTCCCTGCCCCTGGCCTCCTCGCCATAAAGCTCGTATACTACGAAACCCCTGGCCTTGCCGAAATGCCCGGATATGGTTTCCCCGTCGTCCGATACGAATCCTATCTTCATTTTTCTCCCCCCCCTTCATATCCTCCGCCCTCCGGCAGCCGGTTCAGAAGCCCAGGGCCCCCTTGGGGCATGCCTCGACGCACCTGCCGCATTTGATGCAGTCGGGTTTTGCAATCAGCTGGTTGACGCTCAGGTGCATGGGGCAGGTTTTCAGGCATATCCCGCACCTCGTGCACCCGTCCAAGTCGACCCTGATTCGCATCCTCCGGCCGCCCAGGAGCCGCTGCATGGTGCCCATCGGGCAGAAAGTGCACCAGGCTCGCGGGCTGTACGCTATGCCGAACACTATCGCGGCCGCCGTCGTCATAATGCACATGGTGACGAAGACCATCCCCACCTTGTCGACGACGCCTTCTGTCTGGGCTATCCTGTAGGCCATGAACCCCATCAGGAGGATGAATGCCGGGATGCGGACCCGCATGCTCCTCAGGACAGGCGGTATCCTCCTGCCCCTCGTGACCCTGCCGAGCCAGAAGTCGTTGAAGCTTCCCCTCGGGCACAGGTTGCCGCAGAACCACCTGCCCCTGAACGGGCTCGTCAAAAGGATGCCTGCGAAGACGAGGAGCAGGAAGTACCCGAGCTTAGGGTACCAGACGCCTCCGATGGAGACTATCAGCACCAGGGCTCCCAGGTATGGCGTGACCTTCAACATGCCTACAACTAGAGGCGGCGCCGGTTAAAATACGGGGGCGGTTACCCGAGGGTATCCTCCGGGCTTATACGGCCCTCTCGCTTGCCCTCTGCTGCTGCCGAAGCCGGATGCTGCGCCTGATGCCCCCAGGTATTTATCCCGGTCGTCTCATTCACCTGACTTGGGCTTGAGATGTTTGAAAAGAGGACTTCTGGTTTAACTCCGTGTGGCCGGGTCTTTTTAAGGCAGTCCTCTTAAGCCTTATTTAGCTCATAGGGGGTGGCGCCGCGTCTGGGGCCAAGGGGCTAATGGGCGAAGAAGAAGTTGGTTGAAATAAAATGCACCTGTTGAACGAATTCATTGGGAAGCTGGTAGTCGACGTCTCGGGCAAGGAACTCGGCATATTGGACGGGCTGATACTGGTTTTTCCCAGGCGGAACCTGTATATGACGGTGCAAGGCGAGGCGATAACCAAATTCCGGGGGAATCTATCGGAGCTTATCCCGGTGGATGAAATCGAGATGATAGAGGAATCCATCCACCTGTTAAAGACGTTCGAGGGCCTGAAGGCGGCAATCACTGCGAGGGTCATCCCCTCACGGGACGTGGTTAGGGTGAACGGGCTCGTCAACCTGTCGGTCGAATGCTCCGACGGGGTGGCGGTCGGCCACATCACGAACGTCGCTTTGAGCGAGGAGCGGATGGAGCTCTACCTGATACTCGAAGGCGAGAACATCAAGAAGATACGCGGGCATGAGCGGGAGGCCATCTCGTTGAGGGAGGTGGACAGCATCGGCAACAATGTTAAAATCGACTTGCCGTATAACGCATTGGTCGAAGAGATAATCTTGCGCAGGACATACCTGAAGTAGCGGGAACGCATCCTTACTCCTCGTTGGTTCGGTTTAACCGGATACCATATACTAGTATGATTACTAGTTTTTTTATGATTATAATATTATTTATACTAGTATAACTTATATTGTACATGGTAAAATCCTACAGAATCCAGATGAACAAGAAAACAGGGCAGGCATTCGTAACCCTCCCCAAAGTCATCATGGACGGCAAGGGCTGGAAGGAGAAGACGGAACTCACATACAAAATCGGACCCAACGGGGAAGTAATACTAACACAACTAATCTGAACAGTTCCAGACGAATCGGGAAAAAATGAAACTACGCGAGCTCAAGGAGTCGGCATACGGCGTACGGCTCTACAAGATGCCCTCCGACGAGGACATACGAAAGGAGGCGAAATGGGGGGACGGCAATTTCGAAGAACTCAAAAAGGGCTATGCGGACATGTGGCAGCTCCGACGCAGCCTGCAGAAGATATCCCCCTCCCGAAGCGGCTGACCGCGAAACTGAGGCATAAGATGAACCCCAAGAAACTGAAAAAACTGGCAAAACGACAGACTGCCAGGAAAAGGGCGCAGCGGCAGACTACCCGAAGACGGAAACAACAGGAGACCGACCGGTTCAAAGACCAGGTCGCGCAGGACATATACGCGTCCCTGCAGGCCGCCAAGGGAAAAGCCAGACGGAAGAGCGCAGCGGGCGAGTACCGTCTCATGGAATACGACTACAACATGTTCCAGTACGGGGACCCGGTCAAGGTCGCGGGCAGGACGCTTAAGACGCTGATTCCCACCAAGAAGCGTGGTCGGAAGGCCGCCCGGAAGGGGTGAAAAATGACAAAGATACAGTCGAGCAGCGACTACAAGGACTTCCTCAAGGGCTTCCTGAGGAGGGACGAGGCCGGCCAGGTCTCGCCCCCGGACTCGTTCGACGTGGTGGTGAAGAACCAGGGGCGGTGGAAGTCGTACAGGTTCGTGTACGACAGCGAAACCCGCTGGTGCGTCACGCCAGACCAGGTGAACGACCAGATACGGAAGCACAAGCACAGCCCGGCCAAATCATACCTAGAAACCAGACGGATACTGGGGGTGTGAAATGGGAGGCGGCGAGGCCATCCGGAAACACAGAAACGCCTGGGGCGCAGGCATCAAGGAAGTGGACGTCCCCGGCGAAGGCAGGCCTAAACCGGTTAGCGAGCAGATTGAGGGATTGAACGCCGCGTTGAGGAGGCGGAAGCGGATGCTGCGGTCGGGGCCTGAGGCGGATTCAAGCGAGGTTGGATTATGGCAAGGAAAAAAATAGCGTATGCGGGCGGGAGAAAGACCAAGAAACTGCCGAAGGAGATACGGAAGAAGCTGCTGACTAAGGAGGGCGGAAAGACTGTGCCCCAGACGAACGGCTTCTATTTGGTCTTCATCCGTGGGAAAGGCAGAAACAGCAGGTACAAGGCGGTGGCCTGGGAATACCTGGTGGAAAGCAACTGGTGCACGAGTAAGAAGCAGGCCATCGACAAGGTGGCGAGACACCCCCGGCGCATCATCGAATAGGGCGCCGCTGTAGTTTAACGGGCGAGGAAATCATACGCTGGAGTCGTGCCTTGACATGATGCGTATCGTCCCGACGCTGTGCTTGGTGGCCGGGACTCCGCCGACGTCGATGACATACTCTATGTCGAGGTCTACGACGTAGAATTCGCCGCTTTCGAGGTTGCAGCACGGGGAATCCGCCCCTCCCCCGGCCTTCCACACAGTGCAGCAGCCGACCGCGATGAAGAACGCAGCGTCTGGAGGGACGGTCAGACCGCACTCCGGGGCACTTACGTCCGCGCACGACACCGTCCACCCTGGCATGTCGTACACCACCGGGCTTGGGAACTGCGGGCCGTCCGCCGTCTGCACCCACCAGGTCATTATCTGGTGGGGGTTGGCGTCGAACCTCTTGATGACTGACGTGTCGGTCCATTCGCAGAACCTGCCGTTGACCCTGTGGTCTATCCTCTTGAGCATCACCGGGGCCCCAGCGTTGTTGGCGAACTGGCAGACGAACCCGTCGTGGTCGCCGGCATAGTCCATCCTCGCGTAGTCCTCGCATGAGGGCAGAAGGGGCTTGAGCGACTGGAACCCAGTGGAGGTCGGGGGATTGCTTGCGCCAAAGTCTAAGAGGCCGAGCTGCCACACAGTCACGCCGATTACGAGCACGACGAGCACGGCCCACCCGTAGCTCATCAAGTACTCCATCGCACCCTGCCCCCGCCGTGCCATAGTGAAGACTCTGATTGCCAGCTTAAATTGCCCTATCCGGGATTGGGCGTCGGATGCTGGAATCCCGTCGAAGTCCCGCGCCGCCCGCGACCCTCATCGGCGCCCCGTCACTGGAAGTACGCCTGCATGACGTACTGGGAGACCATCCTGTGGGTGTTGAAGAACGAGCCGTTGAGCGCTATGTTGTACGCCATCATCTCGAGCCACCACTCCCGGTTCCCGTAATACGTCGGCAGTATCCTGGATTCGAGCTTCCCGTACAGGTCCTCCACGTCCATGGACTCGTCGGTCTCAACTTCGACGTCAACGGGCCTTGGGCCGATGCTCCACCCCGTGAGCCCCTCGATGTGCCCCTCGAGCCACCAGCCGTCCAGGACCGAGAAGTTGATGACGCCGTTGACCGCGGCCTTCATCCCCGACGTCCCGGACGCCTCTAGCGGGCGCCGCGGAGTGTTCAGCCACAGGTCGCATCCGGATATGAGGAGTTTGGCCGTGTATATCTCGTAGTTCTTCAGGTAGACCATCTTCACCGAGCCCTTAAGCGAGTCTATGCCGGCGTAGACCCTCCGTATCATCTCCTTGCCCTTCTCGTCGTTCGGATGGGCCTTGCCGGCGAAGATGACCTGTATCCTACCGACCTCTCCGACTATGGACTTCAGCCTCTCGATGTCCGAGAAAAGGAGCGTCGCACGCTTGTACTCCGTCGCCCTCCTCGCGAAACCTATCGTGAGGGTGTCATAGTCGAATCCGATGCGGTAATGGTAGTTGACGAAGTCTATGAGCTCCTTCTTGGACACGTCATGGGCCCTGCCTATCTCCTCCCGCGGAATCTTAAGCGCGTTGCGGAGGGTGTAAGGGTCGTTGCGCCAGGACGGCAGGTACCTGTTGAACACCTCCGCCATCGGGTCCGCGACCCAGGAGGCCGTGTGGATGCCGTTTGTTATAGCCTCTATCGTGTAGCCGGGAAACATCTTCTGCGCGACCTCCCCGTGCTTCTTCGCGACGCCGTTGACGTACTTGCTGTGGTACAGGGCCAGGTACGTCATGTTGAGGAGGCCGTACCTGTCTATTATGTTGTGGTGCCCGAGCGTCGACACGTCCACGAAATCCCCTAGCACGCCCGCGGCCATCTTCACGTCGAAGGCGTCGTGGCCTGCCTCGACTGGGGTGTGCGTCGTGAAGACGCACATGCTCCTCACCTTCTCCAGGTTCCCCCTGTGGCGGTTCATGAGCTCGAGCGTGAGGAGCCCGGCGTGGCCTTCGTTCATATGATACGCCTCCAGGTTGCGGTAGCCGAGGGCGTCGAGCATCCTGACGCCGCCTATGCCGAGGACGGCCTCCTGCATGAACCTGTACCTCCTGTCCCCGAGGTACAGGTGGCTCGTGAGCGTCCTGTCGTACCCGCTGTTCGATTCGACGTTCGAGTCCAGGAAGACGACGGGCACGGTCTCGCCGCGTATCCCCTCGACCGTGTAGACCCAGGCCCTCAGGGTCACCCTCCTGCCTTCGAGGGTCACTTCGACAGTCTCCGGGGCCGGGGTCATCTGCTCCCGGTGGTTCCAGTTGACTTCCGTCTCTATCTGGTTGCCGTTGTTGTCGATGTCCTGGTAGAAGTATCCGCGCTCGTTCAACAGCGAGACCGCGACAGCCGGGACCCCCAGGTCGGCGAACGACTTCACGGTGTCCCCTGCGAGTATCCCCAGGCCGCCGGCGTAGGTCGGCAGCTCCGGCCTAAGGCCTATCTCGAACGACAGGTAGGCGGCCTTCCTCTCCTTCGGCTGATGAACGCTGCTGGCTTTCAGTGCAGAGGAGATATTCGCCGTAAACGTTTAAATGCGGCTTGGCGTCCGCCAGAATAGCTGTGGGGGGCCGCCCTAGCCGTCGCAGGGGTATGCGCCCACCGCCTTGCCGCCCGCGGAGACTCCGACGTGATACGTCTTGGCCTGCGTCCAGCAGGCCGAGGCCGCGGCCCTCGCGGACGCTATGCACGTGTACTTGAACGGGTTGTATCCGGCTCTCGCGTCGCACACGTTCATGTCCTTGTCGAAAGCGTCGTCGCAGGCGTCGTACATGGTATCCCTAAAGGATTTGTCGCAGTCCGCCTGCGTCGTCTTCGTCTTTCCGCATTCGGCGTAGCACTTGTCGTGGTGGTAGCAGGCCCTGTTGAAGTCGGCGGCGGACAGGAGGCTTCCCCTCGGGACGCTGAAAAGCCCCTCCGGGCCGCAGTAGTTCTTTTTCGCGTCGTACGGCGGATACTCCACGTCGTCCAGGCAGCCTGACACAAGGGTCAACGCCAGAAGCGCCGTGAGGGCGAACCTGCAAACACTCGTCACAGCTAACAATACTCGTCCGAGAAAATAAAGCATACTGGGGGCTGAGGGTATAAGGCGGCACCGTGCTTTTTTCCCCGTAACGCCTAAATATACCCGCCAATGGCGCGCAGAATAGCGTCCCTGCATGACCCGAAGGTCGACGGCATCCGTGGCAAGAAGAGGGTCGGTTCGGCCGACCTGGACTACCTGGCAGACCTGATGCTTCGCGGGGCAATATCCTCCGATGAGGCCGAGGCGCTCGTCCACAACAAGCCGGTCGTCTTCAGGGGCCGGACAGGGTCTGCCCGGAGAGACTACACCATCCGGGAGGAGGACAATGTCGTCCGCCTTGACGGCAAAGGCGAAACGCGGAAGGGCGACCTCACGTACTCCGTCCTCGACGACCTCGACGGGAAGGCCGTCCTGGTGGACGAGCTTTTCGTCCAGCCCGGGGAGCGCGGGAAAGGCTGCGGC
Source organism: Candidatus Altarchaeota archaeon (assembly GCA_041306075.1). Classification (GTDB taxonomy): domain Archaea; phylum Altiarchaeota; class Altiarchaeia; order IMC4; family SCGC-AAA252-I15; genus JAHIYG01. The sequence goes on along the minus strand of JBFYKH010000073.1, from coordinate 22,414 downwards.
ACCCTCCTGATGGACTACATCGAAGGCAAGGCGGCGAGCAGAGGGTTCGCATCGGCCATGGCGGAAGTGGACCGCCACAACGAAGACGCGCTAAGGTTCTTCGAGGCCAGGGGGTACATGGAGGTCGGCTCGACGAACACGGGGGACGTCGACCGGCTGGTCCTGCGAAAACCCCTGTAGAAACTGCGCGGGCTGCCAAAACAGGGCATTTTTGCTTTATGTACTCGTAACGCGTAATACATCCATGAAGAACCCATATGCACTGACGTGCAATTATTTCATCAACAGCCAATGCACAAACACCCTGGTCGAGTCGAAGTTCGTCGTGGACGACACCGCTAAGTCGGAGTACTTCTGCAGGACATGCAGCTACCGGCCGCAAAACCGCTAAGGCCGCTCGCCGGCCACGGGCGGGCTTCCTCGGGCTTAGGGCCGCCGACTAGGGCGTGTTCCCCCTGGGGGCCATGATGCTCCCCGGGCGGTCTCTTTGCGCTCAGGTGACGGTTATGACCTTGTCCTGGTGGAATACCGGCCTTTGTCCCTTCCATCCGTCGGGTTTCTCCCACTCGAAAAGGCTTATCTGTTCTCCGCGGCCGCAGTTTGCCTCGCCGGTCGCCTCTTGTATGAGGGTGCAGTCGAGGACGCTGATATCATAGTGGTAGACGCCCTTTTTCGGGAATTGACCCCTTAGTGCTTCGAAACCGCCCTCATCGTGTTTGAACGGCGTTATGGGCATGCCGTAGCTGAATGTCTCTATGCCCCATTCGACGGCTACTGGGTCCGAGGCCGCCATGTCGATGTCTTGCCCCCCCTCGCCCTTGCCGCCTGGGGAATACATGAGGACCACAACTGTGTAATTGTGGGTTGTATCGAGGTTCGAGAACTCCAGATGCTCCTCGAACTCCTCTGCCTGGGGGATTGTCTCCTTGTCTGGCGTGAACGTCAACTTTATGCCTGCATCCGAAATCTCCTCGGCTTTGGTAGTGGTCGTAGTTTTCGCATTGATCCCCGCATTGACGGTAGTCGTAGTGGCCCTCTTGACCAGCGTTGTCGTAGGCACGGCCTTCTTGGCAAGGGTTGTGGCAACCGCCTTATCTGCTTGGTTGGTCGGACCCCCTAACGTCTTGTTAAATGATGCAGAACCGTCGACACCGACTGAATACTCCTTGTTTATAGACGTTACGCAACCTAGTACGAGTGACACAATCAACAAAGCAACAACAAATTTCATGGAACAATCATACGTTTCAGAGAATAATAAATCAAACGCCCAGATTCGAAATCTAAAAATATATTCTGGTTAAGCGAGGGAAACAGCAGTTGATGCGATAAGAAACGTCAGATTGATCCGGATAAATGTCTCCTCGATATCGCAGAAAAAACTGGGAATAGAACCACCTGTGAAATGATAAGAGACTTCGGATAATTCAAACAACTCTGTTACGAACGAACCTAACCCGTCCCAGACAAAAACTAATCCACGGAGATAGCCCCCCCCGGGGATAGAATACGCCGTTCTTTTTTGGTGGGGGGCTGTTTACGCCTGAAGACGACCTATCGGACTCTTTGTCTTACTCATCGTACAGTAGTTTAAACAGCATGAACTTGTACCCCCCATACTCGGACGTGTAGTTCCCCGGGGCGAGGTCGTCGAGCACCCGGCCCTTGGCCAGTATTATCCTCCCGGGCTTGATAGCGTAGACGTAGTATGCTTCGCCCCCGAGGAGGCCGTGGTCCCCGACCGAGAGCCCTGTCAGCTCCCTGAGCTTCAGCGGCGACACCCTGTCGTAGTCGGGCGCCACGTACACCTTCTCCGTGGCGTTGTCGTATTCCACCCGGGTCGTCGTGTCCCAGACGACCACATTCAGGACGTCGCGCCCGTATGCTAGCATATGGAGGTCGCCGACGACGTAGCGCTCCGGCGAATCCGTCAGCATCCTCACCTCGGTCACCATGCCGTCGGGCCTCTCCACGTCCACAACGGCCCCCGCAAGGGCCTTAGGCTTCGGCGGGGCGGTCGTCGAGGTCGCAGCCTCCGTGGTCGAGGTCTCGGCCATTACGGTCGAGGTGGTGGGCGGCTGCGTCGTCGTGACCGGCTTGTCGCGGTCGCATATCCTGTCCGCGTCCTCGTCGAGGCAGCAGCCGCTGCCGACCAGGATGTACGGTCTGTCGCAGACCGGCGTCTGGGCAAGGCAGCCGCTCAACAGCAGCGCCGCCAGGAACAAGGCAATCCTCATCGTATACTCCTCAGTCCTCCGCCCTAATAAATGAACCGGCCGCCTTAACGGCCAGGCACCGGCAGAGGGGATGCTTTTTATCCGCGACAGATAATTATATGGCGGGAAAAAATATGGCGGAATACGTGACCTCAAAGGTTTTGGGCTTCGTCGCCGCATTCGCAATCCTGCTCTCATCAGGCTGCATCTGCGCCCCGGAAGAGGCGGCCCAGCCGCAACAGGCGGCCCCGCCCGAACAGGCGACAGACTACGGGCTCCCGGAAGAGGCCGGGTACGCAACGGCGTCCACGGCCGCGCCGGCGACCACAACAATGCCCGACTATAGCGCCGTCTCGGCCGCATTAGCCGGCTGCGACGACGACTACTGGGGCAACGCCATGGTCGCGGGATACGTCACCAACAACGGCGTCAGGACGTTGGACGCAGTCCCGGTGGTAACCCGGCTCCTGACCCCGGCGGACGAGGTCGTCCCGGGCGGCGAGAAGACGACCCTGATACTGGGCCTGAAGCCCGGCGAGAAACGGAAGTTCAGCGTCGTCTACGAGAAGCCGCCGGCGTGGAAGAAGTGCAGGGCGTCGGTGAACGGCGACTGGACCGGGCAGCCAACATGAACTCAAAATCGCCCGGGCTGGGGGCTTGCCGCCTGTTGATTTCGCTGTCAGCAGCCGTCTTGGCGGCGGGCTGCATCTGGCCGTCGCCTGCCGGGGAACCAGAGACGAACACTCCCGCGACGGTTCAGCCCATACTCCAGTCAGACACCGCCCTGTTGACAGCATCGTCCTTACCCCAACAGTCGTCCACACTGCCAGCCGCCATTGCAGACAAGAGAGTAGTCTGCCTTGAAGCCCGCGCCAACAGGAGCATATACGAGCGCTGCAAGAAGGCCGCCTCCGGAGACCTCTCCCTGCCGAGGTCGGAGCTGCGAAGATGCGCCGGCATACAGCGCAACGCGGGAGCCTACTCGGACTCGTTCCACCGCGGCCTCCAAGCCTGTGTGGGAATCCCAGCCGACGGCATGGCGGATGATGCGCTGTTCTGCAAGGACCTGGAGCAGCCGGACCGCGACGAATGCTACCTCTCCGTGAGGATGTGCGGCCCCATAGAGGACCAGGACGCAAGAAGCGAATGCGAGAGCGGACTCGAACTGAATGCGCTTTGAACCCGGCATCCGGCAAATGTGCAGGCATCCCCGATTCCGGGCGACGGTTATATTCACCCGCGGCGCCAATAAACCCCATGCGTTATGGGGCGCTCCTAATCCCCCCGGGCCTTCATGGTGCGATAAACTGATACGCGGGACTGAAGAACTGACTCTTGTCCATCACACTATTTACCTCGGCCAGATAATGGATTACCCTCATGGGGAAACAGAAACGGCCGTCTGGGATGACATGGCTACTGGCCTCATCCACAGTCTCCCTTGCATTGGCTTTATTGCTGCTGACGTCACTCCTCTTCGTTGGATTCCAAGGTTTTTTCTCAATAGCCGAATTCATCACCCTGTTTATCTCAGCCGCTTGGTCGATTCTGCTCATCTACGCGATACTAAAACCTACCCCCCGCCTGTATGGGCTTATTATGCCCCTTATGCTCCTGGGGCTGGTTTTTTCGTTCCTTGTACTCGTCTATCCTATCGCCCGAGGGGAGACATCCTTGGGCGTAGCGCTTGCCAGCGCCACCAGTATAATCTACACCGGAATCGTCATATGGTACCTGCAAAGACGGAAACCATACTTTAAGGGCGCTAGGATAGACTGCGAAGACGATGCCTTCAAAAGAGTTGAACGAAGATTCAAGCTGGCATTAATCGTCTTCCTGGCCATGGTGCTGGTCGTCTATTCGGCCCTGGCCATCCTCGAGGCGCTCGATACGGTGCGGACTGCAAGCGAGTATATGTCCGCCTTTGATGGGAAGAGCGCCGGCGAGAATATCGGCTACTGCAACTCCGTCCAGGCAGACAAAAGAGACGATTGTCTCCTCTACCTGGTGGCAATCATGCAATCTAACGAGGAACAGCCGTCCGAAAACCTGTCCGCTCCCGCCGCGGACGACGCCGATAAAAAAGGGGTCTGCGACCTTATAGTCGGCGATGAGAGCAGGGCCGGATGCTATACCGTGATCGGCAGATGCGACCTGCTAGCCGACAATAACATGCGGGACTACTGCCAGCTCAAAAATTCCCGGGGATTGAAAAACCAGGCCTCCTCACTTGAATACCCCGGAAATTCCTATCCGGGGTTCTATAATGGGACATAGGGCGTCGACACCTCGTGTTTAAGAACTGATGCCCCCCAGTTATATTATGATGCACAAGCCCAGACCACACCCGGGTTGGAGGCGCGTCGACGCCCAGCTCATGGAGATAGCGAGGGCCGGCGTGCCTTTTTCCGACGTATGGCGCTTTGACGGCGGCGAAGACAGGCTCGCGGGCCTGGAGCGCGTATTCTCCCAGACGGGGCTGAAGTCTCCGGTCCAGGCCATCGACGAAAAAATAGAATCCGGACGGTGCAGGCTCATAGTGCTCGGGGCCGGCGAAGGCCGTGACCTAGTATGGTTGCACAACCGGCTGACGGAGAAGCACGGCGCGGACGCCCTGGCCAAGGCCCTTTCCATAGAGACCTTCAACCTGAACAGGATGGGCGACGGCGAGGCCAGGCGGCTGGTCACCGACCACAGCCAGCCTTCGGGTTTCACCACCCCCTTCGAGGTCTGGTCGGCCCCGGAGCTCAAGCAGAGATTCGACGTGGTGCTGTCCCAGAGGGGAGTCGCATGGCATACCGAGTCACCTGCGGCGGCCGTCGTGAAGGCGTCGACGCTCCTTAGCCCGCACGGCGTGATGTACCTCGAGCTCAAGGAACCAGGCCTCGTGCGGGAGGCGGCGGATACGGCGGGCAGGTTCTGGTCCAGGAACATGAAAGACAGAGCCTTCAGGTTCTTGGACACGGAAGGCTCCAAGGCCAACAACTGGGTCATCGTCGAGCGGACAGGCTGACCGCCGCGGAAAAAGGATGGCCGCCCGCGATACTGAGGGCGCAACTACACAGCCTCTATGGTGGAGGGGGGCTTCTTGGCTATGTTGTACGTGACGCTCACGACGCCCTTGACGTCCGACGTTATCCTGTCCGCAAGCCGCTCGAGCGTGTCGTAGGGGAGCCTTGTAGGCGACCCTGTACGTGCATCGGCGCTGTCCCAGCATCTCACCTCGACCTGCATGCCGTAATCCCTCCTTCCCCCCCTCATGCCCGTGACCCTGTCGTTGTGGAGTATGGCCATGCACTGGAACGCCTTGACCTGCGCCAACTCCTCCTCGACTATCCTCGTCGCCTTCCTCACGACCTCGACCCTTTCGGGAGTCACCTCCCCTATGACCCTCGCCGCCAAGGCGGGGCCCGGGAAAGGCGGCCGGTTATACGCCGACTCGGGGAGGCCGAGCGCGGCCGACACCTTCCTTACCGCCGGCTTCCTGAGCTCTACCAGCGGCTCTATTATCCGGTAGCCGAAGGCCTGCTGCGTATCGATGCCCAGCTGCTCGAAGACGTTATGCTGCCTCTTGATGCCGGCGACGGTCTCATCGATGTCGGTGAGTATCGTACCCTGGAGGAGGTGCTTAGCCTTGCTTTTCCTGACGAGCTTGCCGAACACGTCCTTGTAGAACGTCTGCGTTATGGCCTCCCTCTTCTCCTCGGGGTCCGTGACCCCCCTCAGGGCTTTGAAGAACTGCCTCTTCGCGTCGACGACCTCGACGTCGACGCCTAAGCCCTTGAACAGCGCATGTATCCTCGCCGGCTCGCCCTCCCGCATGATGCCGTTGTCGATGAAGTACGTCTTAAGCCTGCGGCCCAGCGCCATATGGCCTATCATCGTCACGGCCGAGGAGTCGACCCCTCCGGACAGCGCGTTGACGGCGCAGCCGTCGCCGACCTGCCCCGTAATCTCGGCAACCTTCTCCCTTATGAACCGTCCGGTGTCAAGCTCCTCGAGCGTAATCTCCCTGATGGACATGGGAGACTATTCTAACGATGACTTAATAATCATGGGGCGGCCGACAATCCTATCTCCCGTTCCAGCAGTAGGTGCAGAGTTTCTCCCTCGGCAGGCCTATCGCGTCCAGCATCTCGTCCAGGGTCAGGTAGGACAGGGTCGTCACCCCGATGTCTCTTCTCACGGCGTCCACCATCCTCTTGTATTCCTTCGAGCGGGGGTCCAGGTATTTCCCTATGTCCTTTCCGTTTCCGCCTTCCATCCTGGCTATGGCCTTCCTTGCCGCGAGCTCTTCGATGGTCTTCGTGGACACGTTATAGACGCACGGGAACATCAGGGGCGGGCAGGCCACCCTCACGTGCACCTCCCTGGCCTTGTTTTCATAGAGCTTCTTTATCGTGTAGCTCTTCAGCTGCGTCCCCCTGACTATCGAGTCCTCGCAGAGGATTATACTCCTTCCGGCGATGATGTCCTCGTTCGGTATGAGCTTCATCAGGGCTATCTGGTTCCTTACCTCCTGGGATGGCGGCAGGTAGCTTCTCCCGTAGCCGGGGGTGTATTTCACGAGCGGCCGCCTGAAGGGTATCTTCGACTTCAGGGCGTAGCCGATTGCGTGCGCCACTCCGGAGTCCGGGACCCCGGAGACCATGTCAGCGCGTACGGTGTCCCTTGACGCCAAAGCCGCCCCGCACCTCTCCCTAACGACCTCTGCGTTGACGCCGTGGTAGCTGGAAGCTGGGAATCCGGTGTATATCCACAGGAAAGAGCATATCCTCCCGGGTTTACCTCCTCCTTTCTTTATGGTCCTCATCCCCTTGGGGGTTATGAGCACAACCTCCCCTGAGCCGACATACTTCCTCGTCTTGTAGCCCAGGTTCGGGAAGGCGCACGTCTCTGATGCGATGGCCCACCCGTCTTTGCCCTTCGCTATGCTCAGGGGGAATCTCCCCCGGTCGTCTACCGCTGCGTATATTCCGTCCACGCTCAACAGGAGGAGAGACAGAGAACCCTCGATTTTGGAGAACGTCCTGGCGATGCCGTCGGCCACGGAGTCGCCCTTCGATATCATCTTCGCCACCAGCTCCGTCGTGTTGACCTCTCCGTCAATCGACTCCGAGAACGTCGCGCCGTCCATGACAGCCTCGTCGACGAGCCTTTTCTTGTTCGTCACAAGGCCCGTGGTGGACATCGCGAACATCCCGAACCTCGAGTTGAAGATGAGGGGCTGCGGGTTGCTCCCGTTGACGGAGGCTATCCCGGATTTCCCCTCAAGGTGCTGGATTTCGTCGTAGAACTTGGACTTGAACTGGCTCTGCCGGATGTCGTGGATTTTCTTGTTTATCACCCCCCTGTCGTCCAGGACCGCCATGCCGCCGAAGAGGGTGCCCATATGGGAGTGGTAGTCGGCGCCTAGGAAGAGTTTTTTCGCGCAGCCGCCTTTAGAGATTACGCCGAAGAGACCTGTCATTCTAGAAAGAGGAACATTTGGACTCGGAGAATATAAACAAACTCGGCCTTCGGGCCTTCAGGGCGGATTCAGGAGGCAAAACGTCGGCGGCTCCTACAGGGGCTTAATAACCCCTGTTTTCAATAGGATTCCTTCACTATGGACGATAATCCAATAAGGCCGACCGGCTGCTGCGAGCCTTTCGACCCGCGGCCCTGGGAGGACAAGGAAATCGTCTGGTCGGACAAGAGGTTCGTCAAAGACCATGTCGCCTGCCTCCTGCACATACCCCTGAACATGGGTGCGAAAATCGTCAAAAACATGGGGTTGATAGAGACGGCTGGGGCTAAGGCGCCGCACCAGCTCATGCTGACCGACGAGAAATCCCCCTGGGGCTCGGACATATACATCGACGTCTCAAAGGAAGTCCCGGGAGCGCAGATGGCCGAGCTATCCGGCACATTCCTGACGAAGGTCTTCGAAGGCCCCTACCAGAACGCCGGAAAATGGGCGAAGGAGATGGACGAGTACGTGAAAGGCAAAGGCAGGGAACTGGAAAAAATCCACTTCTCCTACACCACCTGCCCGAAATGCGCCAAGGCATACGGCAAGAACTACGTCGTGCTCTTCGCCAAGATAAAATAACCCCCGGACTGCGCACAAACCCGCTTATCTTCACGTAGTCGCCATATACTCCACATGAAAAAGTTCCACCGCGGCCGGGTCAGCCGCGAGGGCGGAGGATTCGGCAGGGCAGGACGCGGCGCGTCCGGGGGAGACAGGCCGGAAAGAGGCGAATTCAGGCGTTTCGGCGGGCGCGGGCCGGCCGGGAGGCCCACAAGCGACTTCAGGAGGCGTGGGCCGGACGGTAAAATCAGGCCAGAGCTGCACGACGCAGTCTGCGCCAAATGCGGCCAGAGATGCGAGGTTCCGTTCAAGCCCCTACCCTTGAAACCCGTCTACTGCAGCAACTGCTACCGGAAGGACGACGCCCAGAAGCGGCCGACGCAACTCTCTGAGGAATTGGACAGGATAAACCGGAAGCTTGACCGGATACTTGCGGCGCTGCACCTGGATTAGGCCTGCCGCCGTGCGCGGGAAATGCCGGGCGGATGGTCCGGCATATACCTTTTATTCCCCATGCTCCCATAGGTGGTTGTATGCCCCGGAAAATCATCCTGTCTATACTGCTTTTGTCGATGGTCTCCGCGTACTCGCTCGGCTTCGAAAGATACAATCCAGAGAAGAACTACTGCGGCCCCGACGCGGACGTCTCAATCTCCGTCCCACGATACCCTGCGGGCATAGACTTCAGCCCGTCATGCTATCTCCACGACAGGTGCTACTCGGTCTGCTGCCAGACCCGTGACAGATGCGACAAGGACTTCCAGGAAAACCTCCGCGAAGCATGCCGCGCCCAGAGGTCAGGGGCGGAACTCCTCAGCTGCCTGTCGACCGCGGACACCTACTACGCCGCGGTCGCCGCCCTCGGCGACGTCCTCTCCTACGGCTGCACGGCAGAGGACCGCGCGAGGATGGACTGCGTGTGCCCGAGAGGCAACGAATGGGAGTTCGACAATCAGCCGAAGCAGTCGGGGGGCTTCGGGGGCGCCAATGCGACGGGACTACTCATCCTGAAGCCGCAGGGGCCGAAGAAGCTCGACCTGATGGTGGTCTTGGACGATTCGAGCAGCATGGGGGAGCAGATGACGATACGGACGGTCGTCAACTCGACGGACGGGGCGCACAACACGTTCGTCTTCCTCAAGAACGGCACGGGCATCGGATACCTGGAATTGAACAGCATGACGAAGCTCAATGCCGCGAAGATTAGCGCGAGGTCCATCGTCAACTCCCTCGCGGATGACGAGCGGGCCGGGCTCGTCTCGTTTTCTAGCGAGGCCGCCCTCGAGGCCGGCCTCGGGGCGGACAAGGAGGCCCTCCTTGCCGCCATAGACGGGCTCGAGACTAAGAAGAACACGGCGGTCGGCGAGGGGATTTCCCTCGCGACCGACCAGTTCGGGACGAGCAACCAGAACGTCATGATACTCCTGTCAGATGGTTATAACAATGCGGGGCACGCCAAGCCGCTGGATGCGGCGCGAATGGCCAGGCAAAGCAGGGTCAAGGTCTGCACAGTCGCATTCGGGGACAAATACAACGAACGCCTCCTCAGGCAGATAGCGTGTGAGACGGGTTGCGGCTTCTACCAGGCCGAGGACGTCGACGGGCTGCTCCTGGCGTTCATCGACATCCACTCGAAAGCCAAGGGGTACACGGAGAAGAGGCTGGAGGGAGGCGACGTCATAACCTCAGGGGGCCAGGCGATAACCTATGGCGTGGAAATCAACGTCACCGACTCCGAAGCCCTGTTCCTGATGCAGCAGGAGCAGTTCTCAGACCTGAACGTGGAACTCACGGACCCCGCCGGCAAGAAAGTAACCCCCGGGTACCCGGGCGCCTTCTACTCCGGCCCGGAAAACCACCCGGAATACTACGCGATATCGGACCCTAAGCCCGGCGCCTGGAAGATGACCGTAGTGGGGGTGGACGTGCCCCATGAGATACCATTCATCGTATATGCCGCGGCTAAAATCCGGGAACCGGCTGAGCCGGACGGCAGCCTCCTCTATGCCGGCCTAGGCGCGGCGGCGATACTGGCGTTCCTCCTGGCCTGTGCCGTAATCGCCGCGGCGGCCGCATACGCCCTGATAAGGCGGAAGAGGCGCCGGATGAGGCAGGACGGCAATCAGTCGCCTTGAACCGTCATGAGTAGACGTCCCTGCCCAGCCTTATCCGCTCCACGTATATTATCTCGCAGCCGCGGTCGTTCCTCGCCAGGCTTGTCTTCATCCCGCCCACATCAACGAGGTAGCCGTCGATGACGACCTCGTCGCCGACGCCGATGCGGGTCATGGCCGCGTAGACGTTGTCGTTCGCGGGTATGAGGTGGTTGTTGGTTATCTGGTTCGGGAAGTCCTTGGTGCTGGGCAGCGGTTTCCCGGGGTTGTACGCCGGTTGGCAGCCCCTGACCCGCCTGCCGAAATCGGTGTTGTCCGCGTCGACCATCCTATAGCTCAAGGAATCCTCGTACTCCGGGGCGGCGAGGTCGCCCCACACTATACAGAGGTCCAGGGGTATAGTCTCGGCTTCGAAGGCGTCGATGCCCACCCATTTCGTGAACATGTACGTCAACGCCGAATCGTACCAGTATTTTGCGACGACCTTCCCGGAAAGGCTGTACTTCGCCCTCGGCGTGAGAATCACGCCATCCGGGAGCATGATGGCCGCGGCCGTGATGTTCATCTCCTGGACGGGCTCCGCGGACACGTTAATCCGCTCAAGAGCCCTCCCCGTCGGGTGGGGGCCGTTCAGGAGGTATGGCCCGAAGAGGAACGCAAACACCAGGGCCAGGAATGCCGCCACCTCGAGGTCGGATATTTCCGGGCGGCGCCTGATTTTTGCCCAGAATCTCCCGCCGCTGTCCCCCGACCTCTTTCCCTCCCTCTCCTCCCCCAGCATGTCCAGGAGATAATCCGCATACACGTCGTCGTCAACAGACTCCACATACTTCCGCGCCGCCTCATACTCCTCACGTTTCTGCGCGGCCTGAGCCTCCGAGAACCTGTGGCTTGCGTCCGCCGGACTGGCGGCAGACTCCAGGCCAAGCTGGCTAAGGTTCATCCCCCTTATCTCGTCCAGCTGCAGCTTCAACACGCCCCTTAGCTCCCGATACCTCTCAGCCGTCAAATCCCCGGAATGGAATGAGTGCTCGACCTCCCGCCTAAGCCTCAACCACCTCCTAGCCCTCTCCCGGAATCCGGCGTCAGCCACGGATTAATTATCCCGCTGCAATGATAAATGGGCTGTCGGTTTTATCCAGGAAACGGAATATCATACAATGACATATCAGCCGGCAATACTTATCGTGGGCGGCGACGAAGCCCTCAACATGTCTGTTAAGGCCCACCTGGAGTCCTGCGGCGGCGAATACGCTGTCGACTGCGTCAAGGACGCCTCCGGATGCCTGAACTACCTCCGGGAAAAGAAACCGGACCTGATACTACTGGACACCGAGCTCCCCGACGCTGACGGATTCGCCATCAGGGCGAGGCTGAAGGCGACGGACGCCAAGGACGTCCCCGTCATCTACCTGGCCGGGAAGCCCGGCTACGACATGGCGCGGAAGACAGCCATGCTGGCCGCGGACGACTTCATCGTGAAGCCAGTGAATCCGCCGGAACTGATTCTCCGAATCCAGAAAATCCTGGCGTACCGCTGCTACCGAAAAAAAAGACGCGGCGGCCGGGCGCGAACGGGAATCGAAGGGGCCGGCAAAGAACCCGAGGCCAACCACTCCAGGTCTAAGCCTTGTTCTTCAAAATGTCCCGTATCTCCGCGAGGAGGTCCTCAGTGGTCGGCTTCATAGGCTCAGGCGGCTTCTCGGCCTCCTTCCGCTTCATCCGGTTTATCTGCTTCACCATCAGGAAGACCACCATGGCGATTATCAGGAAGTCTATCAGGTTGTTGACGAAGAGGCCGAACGCGAGGACTGGGGCCCCGGCCTCCGTGGCCGCGGCCAACGTCGTGTAGCCCTTCCCGGACAGGTCCAGGAACATGTTAGAGAAGTCGACTCCGCCCATGAGTAATCCAATAGGCGGCATGATGACGTCCTTAACCAAAGAACTGACAATCTTTCCGAATGCGGCGCCGATTATGATGCCGATGGCCATGTCGATGGCGTTCCCCTTCACCGCGAAATCCTTGAACTCCTGTATAAAGCCCATTTCATCCACCAAAAGTTAATTTAACTGGTATGCCTATGTGACAATGAGTATAAATACTCTCGGTCTGGCGCCGCATTAGCCTATATACTACGCGATAATTGAGGGGTGTAATATCCCGTAACCTGGGCGTTCTGAACGACCAAGGGCCGTATAAATACCTCCCGTACGACAATAGATTCCATGCGCCAAGCTGGGAGACGCAAAGTCCTCGACCTGCCCTTCGCACTAGCCTGCATACTACTTTTCATACTACTCGGCAATGCCAGGTCAGCGACGCCCCACCCGTTCATACCGGGGGCTTTGCTGACGATGAACATCTTCATCCCAGTGGTGGCCGGCCGCATAAAGGGGGGCTGGGAGGGGGCTCTCGTCGGCCTCCTAGGCCCCCTCCTGAACTCAGTCTCCCCGGCGGGGACGATATTCGACGTACTAAGCGCAGTGCCCTACTCGCTCATGGGATACCTCGCGGGAATGCTAGCTGAAAAATACCCGACGCCGATAGTCGCCCTCTCGATTCTGCCAGGGCGCCTCCTGACAAACCTCGTATTCCACCTCTTCGGCCTCGTCCCTGAGGGGGTTTTCGGCAACCCCGCTTTCTGGGCGAGCATGGCGTTCGTACTCTACGTGGGCGTTGTGCTGGTCATGTTCGTGAACACACTATACCGCCTGGTGGGCGGCTACAACAGATGAGATGGCCCTGACGACCAATACGAAGGTGTGGAGGATGATGGCGGCGATATTCCTCTCCCTGACCATGATGTTCGCCGTACTCTTCTACTTCATGGACATATTCATCGTGCTGGTCCTTGGCGTGGTCCTCATCATCGTCACAGAACGCGCAGGGAAGGACTTCAACAAACGGATGGAAGAATTCGGATACCCCCGGTGGAAGCGTAACGCCTACATGTACGGCCAGCTGTTCTTCTGGGCCTTCACATTCTTCCTCTTCCTCGGCGGCCAGCTCCTGGAGATGGCGAATCTCCTAATCGAGGTGGAAAGCCACAGAAACCTGGGGGCTTCGCTCCTTGCAGGCTACGGCGAATATGTTCCCGCGGCATTTGGCGAGAGGCTTATTAGCCGGGAGAACGTCAAAACCGCCATGGACTACTCGATATCATCGCTGTCAGCGCTCATATCCAAGGCTTTCTACTACGGCTTCACCGGCCTCCTCCTAGTCCCCCTCATGTTCACGACTTACTTCCGCGGCAGAGACCGGATAATGCGGTCAGTCTACGACAGCGTGCCCCGCAAGTTCCAGAAGGGCTTCGCCAAAGCCACCCGGGACATAGGCGTGCAGCTCAACGACTTCCTCACAGCCAAGCTGGTAGAGAGCGTGATAGTCGGCGGGATATGCTGCCTCGGATTCTACATCGCGGGCGTGAAAGGCTGGCTGGTCCTAGGAGTCTTCGCAGGAGTCATGAACGTCATACCCTACGTCGGGCCCCTGATAGGCGCCATACCGCCCGTATTCATCGGATACCTGGCGGACCCCCTGACCTCCGCCCTGGCCCTTCTCACGGTCGCAGTCGCGCACCTAATCGACAACTTCTACGTCTATCCGTGCGTTATACCCAACAAGGTGAAGATAGACCCCCTCTGGTCCATCCTGCTCATCCTCATAGGAGCGCACCTCATCGGGATATACGGGATGCTGTTCGCCCTGCCGGTGTACATCGTCTACAAGGTGGTGCTGATAAACACCTACGAGGAACTCGTCACGATATACCCTGAGAACTAGGGGCTGATATGGACAAAGCCGAGCTGAAAGAAAGGGCGTTCAAGGTCGTCGAGATACCCTCCCTGAGCCACTCTTAAGGGACGACAGCCTTTTTAGCTCTCCAGCCACGCTTATTTACCGGCCATAACAGTTGTTTTTATGGAAAAAATCCACGTGGTGCGGAATGAGAGGGGCCTCGACGACCACCTTGTCGGCCAAGTGATGGAGTTCCCCGCCGAGGACCTGCTGTCAAAGGATTCAGTGAAGCATTTTACCTCCGGAAGAAGCGGCTGCGCATCATACGACGCCGCCGAAAGGAGCAGGCTCGACGAGGACTGCAGGAGGCTAATCGAACAGGCTGAAGCAGAGGGATACATGAGGGGGAGGGTAGAGTGGCCGCTGATGGAGTTCTCCACCAACGCCTTCCAGTACCTTGACGGTTCAAAAGCCGGCCCGGCAGTCGCCCTATACTGGTCTTTCGGCGATGACGGGGCGTCATTCACCGTCGCCAACAGGTGCAAAGGAGCCTTCAACCCCCTAAGATACTTCGGCCGCTCCCCAGAGGAGATAGAAGAACAAGTCAACGGCACCAACGCGCACGTTGGCATAGCAGTCTCCCTATCGTTCGCCAGCAGGATAGCATGGCGCTTCGAATCCAAGGGGGGCCCCACACATATCCTGGAGGCTGCATTGCCGCAAGCCGATGCGGAGCCGACGGTTTCGGCAATCACGGTCTCGCCATCCGGCGAGAGCTCGCGGATTGAACCCTCGGCGCTGGACGCAGAAGGCGTCAAGGCGGACCGCGTCAGCGTATCCGTCCACTTCCAAAAACCGGCGCGAGAATGACACCTGGCCAGATTAAGCCCCACTATTCCACACTGCACCTCCCTGGGAAAAAAACCCGGGTAGCCTCCGCAGGACAGGCTTAAAACCTTAGGCTTCCGTTTCTATTCCATATGGCACGGCTCATCCGTAAATACCCCATGAACGGCGAACCAGACCCGTTCGCTGACGTCAGGCTCATGGAGGCACGGGAACTCGCCGCCCAAACATCCATTGTCGACACCGGACGCGACATCCTCGTGGGTGCGACAATCCGGGCTGCCCGGCCCGAAGACGACGCGCAGCTTGAGGACATAGGGAGGGCATACCTGTCAAGCGACGGCGAAGACTACCTGGTGTTCGTCCTCGTGACACCGACCACCATGGGGGACCGCGTGGAGGGCGCGCTTTCAGTAAGGCCATCCAGCTTCAACGGCGCCAAATCCCTCTCCGTCGAGGGCATAGACTCCGCGCCGCAAAACATGCACAATGCCCGGGATCGCATGTACGGCGGCGTCGGCTCAAGGCTGATGCAGTTCGCCGTACATGCGAGCCGGGAGCTCGGCTGCGAAGGCAGAATCCACCTCTCCTCGAGGAACCCCGGCTCCGACGCCTTCTACGAGAGCCTCAGCTTCAACGACGAGGGGTTGAGGCGGGACAAGGACGGCAGATTCTACCTGCCCAAGAAACTGGCCCCCAAGTTCACAAGCCACATCGAACGGAGGATCCAGGCCCGCGCATGATGCCCCTCCAACAGGTGGTCTGGCAGCTGACCGGACGGCTACCCATCGCCCACACACGATGCCCCTCTAGCGTAAATTAGCACTCGCATGCTTATTGGGGGGTGGGCCGTCAGCCCTCTCCTCATACCAACGTTGCCAGGCTAAGGGGGGGGGGTGAATGCCCTATTATACCCGTCGTTTGAATAGTTATCCGGTGGCTGATTCGAATCGGAGAGTTCGGGGTTTAGCTGTTATCTGGCTTTTTTCCATGGTCTTTTTCGCCAGCGCTCAGGATGCCGCCTGGTCCCCGAATCTCGAAGCGCGTGACTGCGGCTGCCCGGAGGTCAAAATGGACGTTAGAGGGCAACGCGGGCAGGGAAACGAGATAAGCTGTAGCTGGCTGGTCAAGGAGCCCGGCGGAGCCTACGCGCCGAAAATGAGCCATGAGACATGGGTCAACTACGACGGAAAAACCGCCATGAAGGACCACCTGCGCTACGCAGACAACCCGAGCAAATACGCGCCCGGCCTAAAACAGAAGGCGCAGGACATAAGAAACCAGACCGTGGTGGACAAATGGGGGCCCACCCACCGGATCCTGGAGGAGGAGTTCAGCGAAGACCGGGCGTCGTTTCTCTTTGAGCGGCGGACTTCAGTCTCCGCCAGCCACGACAAAGACGTGGTCAATCACCGGTATTACGGCTTCCGCCATATCCTCTACCGCGGCATCTACACGATACACCTTGCCGCAGAAGAATTCAAGACCGGGGAGGAGCTCAAAGACAGCATGGACGCCGTCGAATCGTGCCTGAAGGCGATGCTCGACGGGAAGGAGGCGGGCCGGGCGGCGGCAGGCGATTACGTCGTCGGCGGAGTGGTCACCGACGGCTTCGGCAACAAGGTCAAGCACGCAATGGTGTCCCTTAGGATAGACGGCAAGGAGGCGTATTCCACCACCGGCGGCGGCGGCTACTACGAATTCCCCTACAACGGGTCTGTTGAGAAGAACGCCGAATGCAGGCTCTCCGTCTCGCTCAAGTACCTGAAAGACGGCAAGAACTACTTCAACATACTCTACGGCGGCAACCCGGTGCGCGTCTACAAGGATTTCAGGATAAACAAGGCCGGCGACCTGAACCAGGATCTAGACATGAAAGACGGCCTCAAGGCGCCCGTATACGGCGGCAGCCCGGACCCCTCCGTCATAAGGCACTTCGGCATAATGTACACGCACATGGCCGAGGCCCTGGAGTACTACATGGACTACCACCACGCCAACGTCGATTACAAGCTGCCGGTGGACGTGGAAACATTCGTCAAGGACTCCGACACATACTACTCCTCAGACGACTCGACCATCGTCATAAACTTCAGGGATTCGCTCCACATGTCCCCCGACAGGCCGATGAACCGGGAATGGCATGAGTTCAGCCACCATGTGATGTACAGCATGTACGGGCGGTGGCCCAAGCCGCCCGAAGGGGCGACCCCCCCGGAGGCGAACCACGGAGGATACATCAACCCCAGCACCAGCGACTCCTTCGTGGAAGGCTTCGCGGAATACGGGGCCATGACGATATGCGACCACTACAAGTACCCCGACTGCGACGTCTACGCGTCCATCGGGAACCTGGAGGTCGACTACAAGGCCTGGGACTACCGGGGGGCCGCAGAGGAGCTGGCGGTCGCGGGCGCGCTCTGGGACCTATACGACGAAAGAAACGACGACGGGATAGACCTTACCTCGGACCAGATTTGGGGCGCGCTCAAAGAATACAACAAAGACTTCACGTTCGTCCACGACAGGCTCGTCTCCAAATACCCAAACCATGGGGGGGACATAGACTCGGTTTTCAAGGCCCATGGCCTCTGGGCAGATAAAAACAGGGGCAACGGGAGATTAGACGAAGATGAGCCGAGAAGGGGCGAATACTTCATCGACTACCCCCTCAACTGGACCTACGACGCAGGCGAGAATATCGGGCCAGCGACAAACTACCAAAGGCCTCAGCGGACGAGCGCTGTGAAGCTGCCAGGCCACTACGTCAAAGTAAAAAACGACACCCCCTACTATGGAGTCAAGGTGGAGTTCCCGAAGAAGCCTGACCTGGACTATCAGGTCAGGACAGAAAACATCGGAGGCCTGGTATACGTGCATGTCCCACCTCCAGGATATGGCGCAAAAATAACAGTCACTGCGGAGGGGGTAGCCACCGGCAATCCGCTCACGTTCACGTCACAACAATTCAACGACAAACTCACAGAATCCATAGGTCGCGGATACTTCGTCGAACACGACTTCCAGACCGTCGGCCAGCCTCCAGCGCAGACTCCAACACCGCCAGCCGTAACCAACACAGATGCGGGTAAGCCTCACTGGGAGTTAAGGGACAATGAAGCAAAGTCCGAGGATTATAAGCATCAACCACCCGCAAGGATGAAAAAGACCGGACAGCAAACCGAACCTACAATGCAAACCTGCTGTTGCACACCACTGCTAACAGGAGCATTAGCACTGTTTGGGGCGGTGGTAGGCACAAAAATCCCGTAAGTTCTTAGGCCTTTGGGGATTTGTACACAAACGCCTAGCGCCCAGATCGAGCCTCCGGAAACAAGGCCGGTCTCTCCCATATTATATGCCGGATTAGACTGTTTAATTACACTGTCTTATCAATAACAGTTATCAACATACTTTGTGGTGGTTGTTGTATGACACAGAACCGGGGGGGCTTTCCCCTTTATGTTGCCGCATGTATGCTCCTGATATACTCCCCCCCTTTTGCGTTAGCAGGGGCGGGGGAAGAGTGTGACGGCTTATATAAGTCCTGCGCGGAAGACTGTGAACGGGTATGTGGTAGTGCGAGGAATGACTACTGTGAGGTAGCCGGTTATTCCGGCTGCGCCTTGGACGTCTTCTGCTGGTGCAACGCATGCGACATCTACGCCCCCAAATGGTGCGCACTTGAAGGCTACCTCGGCTGCGCTGAAGGTGCGAAGGCCACGTTCAAGGGATGTATCGAAGTTTGTAACTCAAAGCTGCGGGCTGGCAAAGATGTCTCCACATGCTGGAAGGATTGCACTGACGAGCTTTCAAAAAAACTCGGCAATCCATGCAAGGACGGGCCATGCAGGGTTTACTGCAGCCAACGCGGTTTTTCGTCTGGGATGTGGGCTGCATATACGCGTGAAGGCGGATACGACAGCTGCCTGTGTGAAGGCAAAAAGGGCACGATTACCACAACTCCTACAACTACGACCTTGAACGTCTGTGGGGGGAACGGCCAGAAATGCTGCGATGCCGAGTCCACCTGTAAGGTAGGCAATTGCATGGGAGGTGAATGCGTAGTTTTTTACGTGAATGGTTATCCTGCTGCGGGTTCCGGGTGCGGTGGCCAGGGAGAACAATGCTGTAGGGGGGGCACTTCCGGACAACCTTGCCACCTAGGCCTATCCTGTAGCAACGGCATGTGTAAGGGCCCCAAAGACCTGATGCTCGGCCAAGGTTGCGGCTACGAGGATGAACCCTGCTGTAGCGGCGAAACAAAATGCAAAGTGGGCCAATGTATGGGCGACCGCTGTTCCGTGTTGTTATCGAACGGCTATCCGGCGCAAGGTTCAGGCTGCGGGGGAGTGGAAGAACAGTGCTGCAAAAACGACTTATGCTCGATCGGCCTTGTCTGCAGCAGGAACAAATGCAAGGGCCCCAAAGACCTGATGCTCGGCCAAGGTTGCGGCTACGAGGATGAACCCTGCTGTAGCGGCGAAAAAAAATGCAAGGTAGGCCAATGCATCGGGAATCGATGCTCGGTCATCTACATGAACGGTCACCCTGCGCCGGGCTCAGGATGCGGCGGAGAAGGAGACCAGTGCTGTAAAAAAAGCAACTACGGCATCCAATGCCATATCGGCCTAGGATGCGATGACGGCGTCTGCAAGGATGTGAGCCAGCTGAAAGTAGGCGACGGCTGTGGCCTCGAAGGCGAACCCTCATGCGTTGGCGAAGTGAAATGTAAGACCGGCCAGTATGGGGACGGCAAATGTTCGGTCATCTACGTGAACGGCTATCCTGCCCCCTCTTCAGGCTGTGGCGTCCAAGGGGGGCCTTGTTGCGCTGAGACTCCTTTAGGATTCCCATGCTACATCGGCCTGACCTGCAGCAAAGGCGTATGCAAGGGCCCTGAAGACCTAAAACTAGGTCAAGGTTGCGGCTACGAGAACGAGCCCTGCTGTGTCAGCAGATCCTGCGAGGCAGGTTCGACATGCTTAGGCGGCATGTGCGAGGGCAACGTTCAAACGAAGCTCCCTTCAAGAGCCCCCACTTCAACAATCCCAAAAGACCACATGGCTTCGAACGCAAGGGGGACAACCGCCATGATCATAGACAAAATGAAAAACCTGGTGGACGACCTACGCGGCTGGGTACAAAAACAGTTAGGCGCTTAAAAAAACAAAACAGGTTCGCCCGGATCTGGACTAGGACAATCTGTTCGGTTTAGGTGGGGGGGGGGGGACTTACTGTTCGTCTTTGTGGTATAAATCTAAAAAGACTATCCTTCCTTCTGCTCTAAGGTATATGTACGAGAGCCTGCAAGAGCCTATGTAAACCTCTCTTGTACCCTTTCGACTGTACTTCATAGGTTTCCCTATCTCTGGATTGTCGCGTATTTTAACGAATTGTTTTATGATTTTCTGTTTAGTTGATTTATCCCGTATCCTGGAAAATACCCTCTGAAACGATGGATGAAATATGGCCGCTACCATTTTTTGGCTTCATTGATGAACTCATCAAAATCCATCTCGACAAATTCACCAGCTTCATATTTCCTCAGAGCTTCCTCAGTTCTTTTTGCAAAAATCAAATCCTCAACAAGGTTTTTCCCGAAGTCCTTCGCCTTCTTCATAATGAACTGGTCAGCATTGTGGATGATGACCATCTTTTCACCCTCTTTAATGCCCCCTCGCATTTCAAAAGGAATAACTACCTGCCCCTTAGAACTCATTTTTGTAATTGCAACATCCATATATAACACTTACGTAAGATTAGTCTTAACAACTATAAAAATAGCGTGATTTATAGAAAATAATGTTAGAATCCCCCACGAGGTTTAGAAAGCACACGCCAAACACACCAGAACCGGTGCATATTGCCAATCTAGCGAGTAGCGGCGGTCAGTCGGGAGCCACCGTTGCATTTTGCGGGCTCCCTCCCTACCCTAGTGAGTTTCGCCCCGATGGGGACTCGAAGTATTCGTTCGGTTTTGGCGGGGGATACTTATGTCGGAGCCATGTACTCGTAGTATACTCTGAAAAACTTCTGATATGTGTCCTTGTACTTTTCCAGGAAGAATCTCTCAATATTTGGCGCATAGCCTGTGTCGAAGTCACTCAGGCATTTTAGGTAAGCGGTTCGTTGGGTTTTACGTATGATGAGTGGGGGGTATCCGCTACGCATCAAAATGATGTTTGACAATAGCCTGCCGACTCTCCCGTTACCGTCTGCGAAGGGGTGGATTTTCTCGAATCTTGCGTGAAAATGCGAAGAAACCCGCAATGGATGGGTTGATTTGATGGCGTTATCATGCCATTTAACCAAGCATATAAGATCTTCCTTTGCCTTTTCTGGTGGAGTCAGTACAAGTTGGTTCCCAACAAGGAAATTAGGGTATTTCTTATACCCCCTCCGGGAATCTATATCCTTCATTATGAGCTTGTGCATGCGCAGGATGTCCCCTTCTGCTATTCTGAATTTGTTTTTCAGTATCAGGTCCATCACATGCCTTGAGTTTTTCGTCTCATACACTTCCCTCAGGTCTTTGCCCTCAGGCGACCTTCCGTCGAATATGATGATTGCGACATCCTTCAGTGTGAGGCTGTTGCCTTCAATGGCATTCGACTCATAGGTAAAATTAGCCGTAAACCTGTCAAAAACATCCTTGTATTGTTCTTTGCTGAAGTTCTTCAACATCTGATTGTACTCTACCCTCATCTCCTCTACCTTCGTGATCTGCTGTTTTGTGAAGATGCTATCAGAGGCGTACTTGGATAGCGCATATTCCGTGTTGACTCTTTTTTCCTCAGCACCCATATACTCTGCATACTCCTTGACCGCGGCCTCAAGACTAATTTTTTCCCTCACGAGTCGCTGCAATGTCTTGACTGACCCGTCAGGCATCCTGATGGATTTAGTGAGGTATCTGTACTTCCTGCCTCTGATGACCTTGTCCTTAAAATACATAATACTAAATTAGACCTACAAAAATATAAATGCAAAAAAATGTAGGGGTAACATATACTACGTCCCATAAACCCTAACCAAGTGTTCGAATCCCTATGAAGGTTTTGACAAAAACAGTTAAACAAGCCAGAACCAGCGTATACTGCCAATCTGGCGAGTATCGCCCCAACCGAGACCACCAGCAGACGACCAAGAAAAAGAGCCAACAGCTATTGATGTTTGTATCTCAAATTTTGGTCTGCGGGTTGGACTCCCTGACCGGACCTTAATAGATAGGTTGCGGGGCTCCGTGTTCCGATAGTCTATTCGTAGACTGCCTTAAAATCGCTGTCCTCGGGAGGTATTTCCCTGGATCTTTGAATGAGCTTGGATTTTTTGCTTATGCCCCTCCAGAATTTGCCCCTCTTATTCTTGGATTTTTCATCATGCCTGGAGAGATTGTATGCTATCTCCCGCTTTAATTTGT
>JBFYKH010000072.1:0-44478 GCA_041306075.1 Candidatus Altarchaeota archaeon | reverse complement strand
ATACTCCCTCGTGGACATCCTCCAGCCGTGCGTGACGTTCAACAAGACGAACACTTACCAGTGGTTCAAGGAGAACACGTACTACCTCGGCGACGAACATGACAGGGGAGACAGGACGGAGGCCTTCAGGAGGGCCACCGAGTCCGGGAGGCTCCCGCTTGGCATATTCTACGTCGACAAGGGCAGGCCCGCGTTCGAGGACACGCTGGCCGCGTACTCGCAGGACAAGAGGCCGCTCTACGAGAGGGAGACGGACATGGAAAAAATCAGGGGGCTTGCAGCCTCGATGAGATGAGGATATGGGACTGAAGGACGTCATCAGCGGAAGATGGAAGCTAATACTCGCCGCGGCAGCCGCCATCGCAATCCTTGCGGCGCTCGTCATCGCAGTCTACGGGACGCCGTCGTACTGGAGCGAGAAGGCTGGGAAGATGGCGGAATGCGAGGGCAAGGCGAAGGAGGACGCGAAGAGGGTCTGCTACCTGAACCTCGCGTACCGGCTGAAGGACACCGGCGTATGCGACAGGCTGGACACGGAATATCTGAGGCAGGTGTGCATCGGCCGCGTCGGCGTCGCAACTAAGGACCCCGGCCTCTGCGACAGGATAGCCAACAAGACCGTGAGGGAGGAGTGCAGATTATATGCGCTCATGTAGCTGCCTATGAGGAGTACGCCGTAAGCTTCGCCTGCGACCCCGCCGTCATGTCCCTCATGAGTTCGCCCTCGCCTGCGAAACGCCTTATCGGCAGGCGGAGTCCCTCCTGAGCCCGTTCAAGAGCCTCCCTGAGGGTGTTGAACACCCGGGGCTTCTCTCGCATAGCGGCCCTCACGTTCTCCCTGACGTTGAAGACGCCGAGGGGAACGTAGCCGGGATAGGCTTCCCTGAGGACTATCGCCCCAGCCTGCCGTTTAACTGCGTCAAGGGCTTCGAGGACCGCGAACTTCGAGCTGTAGTAGCAGCCTCCGACGCTGCTGTACCCTTTTTTCCCGGCGTTCGACTCCCAGTCCGAGAACACGAGCTCCTCCCGGCCTATGATGTGGAGGAACGCCTCAGTCCACTCGTACTGCCACGCAGTCGGCGTCAGTATCACGGCGTACCGGTTGCCGAGGCTCTCGAACTCGTGGAGGCGGAAGCCGTCGATTATGTCGTAGTGCCTAACGTCCGAGAGCAGCCGCCCGGCTAGAGTCGAATCGCAGGCGGTGATGGACCACCGGGTGGGGACGAGGCGCCTGCGCCCGCCCAAGCCGAAGGCCCCGGCGGAGAACGCCTTCTGCACCCTCGAGAAATCCACGCCCCCCAGGTGGAGCTCGTGGACCGCGTCGGCCGCCGGAAGGTCCGTGTCATAGTAGGCGCGCTCCAGGCGCGGCTCCCAGCGGCCGGCCTCCGCCTTGAAGCCCAGAAGCTCGCCGCTCGGGCCGTGGGGGAGGTGCTCGTCGCCATACGACGCCCCGGAAGGCGGCCTCCTGAAGGAAGCCTCCCCGTCGAGGGGTGAGTCCGAGAGGGCGATGTCGCGGAGGCCTTCCGCGAACCTGCACCCGGTGTCGCCGACGTCGACCCGGCGTTTGCCGCGGACGAGGCCCATGCGGTAGGACACCACATCCCCGGTGGACGCCCCGTCCGGCACCCAGCGCTCCGGGGAGTCCATGTATGCAGTGTCGCCGCAGACGGTAGCGAACATGGGGCCTGCGTAGACCTTCGGCCAGTCGTACGAGCCGACGAACACCGACGGGGGGGTGCTGCCCTCAAGCTCGGTTCCGCACTCGACGGACCGAAGCCGCATCGTCCGCGTCAGCTCCCTTAGGTAATGGCCCTTTCCCTTAAGCACATGACGTATTTTGGGGGGAGGTAAAAAGCAGGCGCCCCTAGAGCGGCGGAAAAATAGGGTTCTTAAACAGCCCGGCTAAATACGTCCATATGCAGGAGCACGACTTCCAGGCGGACATAGACACTGCGAAGACGAAGACCCTGTACGACAGGATATACGAGTACGCGCTCCAAAGCGAGAAGCCGCTCCCTGTCCGAGCCATCCAAAGCGCCTTCGGCCTCGACGAGGGCGGCCTCAGGGAGATGCTCGACGTCTTCACCAACGCCCGCGTCTTCGAGGTCAGGCAGGACATGCTCCTGAAGGTGACGCAGCCCTACGGGCTCGTGTCCTACGGCACCATCGAAGGCGGGACGGTGCTGGAGGAGAGCCCGTTCGAGTGGAAGACCCTGAAGTTCCAGATAAAGGTCCTGAGGGTCGAGGGCGAGACGGTCCCGATATACTACATCCCACCCGTCAGGATAGGCATGGGCCTCAGGACCCGCCTGCGCAGCATATTCTACAACCTCACGAGGACCCAGGGCGGCGCCAAGAAGGTCTCCATCGAACGCGACGGCGAAAAGCCCATGGACATCTCCAAGCAGCTCGCCATGGCGGCGATAGAGAGGGAGATGAAGGCGAGGCCGGAACTATCCGACCGCCTCTCCGACATAATGATATTCGAGTTCGCCGAGGTCGGCTGCCTCAACATCTTCCTCGCCGACCGCGACATAGAGGAGATAGTGTTCAACGGCGACAACAACGCCGTCTCCGTCTACAGCTCGAAGTACGGGTGGATGAAGACCAATGTGGACCCGAACGGCGAAGGCTCGCTCTTCGAGCTCGCCGGCAGGATGGCGAGGCTCGTCCAGAAGGAGGTGAACTTCTCCAACCCCATCGTGGAGACGAGGCTGCCGTCCGGGGACAGGGTTTCCACCATACTCGGCAACATATCGCCGCAGGGGACCGTGATAACCATAAGGAAGTTCTTCAGGAACCCGTGGACGATAGTCGGCCTCGTTAAGAGCCTCAAGACCATGAGCCTGGACATAGCGGCCCTCCTCTGGTTCGCGGTCGAATACGACCTGAACATACTGGTGGCGGGCGGGTCCGGCTCCGGGAAGACGACGCTCCTGAACGCGATATGCAACCTCATACCGCCGTCCCTGCACGTCCTGAGCATAGAGACCGTCAGGGAGATTTACATACCTCGCTCGAGGGCGTGGAACTGGCTGTCCCTAGTCTCCAGGGACGAGGTGAACCAGGAGCACATGGACACTGCGAACCTGATAAGCGTCAGCCTGAAGATGAGGCCGGAGAGGATTGTGCTCGGGGAGGCGGTCCGCCAGGAGGACGTCAGGTCCCTCTTCCAGTCCATGCAGATAGGGCACCCCGTCTATTCGACGATGCACGCCACGAGCTCGAACGAGCTCCTATTGCGGGTGATGGACCCCGCATACCAGATACCGAGGACGGACATCAACTCGATAGACCTGGTGCTCGTCATGTACCACAACCTCAAGGAGAAGACGAGGGTGGTCCAGGAGGTGTCGGAGATAACGTACGACAGCTCGACCGCCGACAGGGGCCACGTGAACATACTGTACACGTACTCGCAGAAGACGAGGACGCACGTGGAGGCTAGCAAGCCCAGGAAGATATTCGAGAAGGTCCAGCTCAAGACCGGCATGAACGAGGCCGACATGCTCAGGGACATCGAGGAGAAGAAAATTGTGCTCTCGTGGGCCATCGAGAAGGACATAGTCGAAATCAGGAAGTTCGAGGCCGTCGTCCAAGAGTACTACACGCAGAGGAAACGCCTCCTCGCGGAAATAGATGCCTCAAAGGGCAGGCAGAGGAGGTAGCCAGGACAGCATGCTTTTATCCCGGGATTAGCAATCATCAAAAACCCAGAATGAGAATCCTAGTGACGTACTATTCGAGGACCGGGTTCACCGGGAAGTTGGCCAATGCCATAGCCGACA
Organism: Candidatus Altarchaeota archaeon; assembly: GCA_041306075.1. Classification (GTDB taxonomy): domain Archaea; phylum Altiarchaeota; class Altiarchaeia; order IMC4; family SCGC-AAA252-I15; genus JAHIYG01. The sequence continues at coordinate 40,690 of JBFYKH010000072.1, read as the reverse complement.
CGCTAGGCGCCGAGGTCGAGGAGATAGCCGACAGGAAGGACAGGAGCGGGGCGCTCGGGTACATGAGGGGCGGCAAGGACGCGATGATGAAGGCGGCCACGGAGATAGCCGGCGCCGACCGGGACCCGGCCGCATACGACCTCGTCGTCATCGGAACCCCGGTCTGGGCCTGGAACGTATCCCCCGCAATCAGGACATACATTGCCGGCAAAAAGGCCCGCTTCAAGGCCGTCGCGTTCTTCTGCACATACGGCGGCTCCCCGGGGAAGACGCTCGATGAGATGGAGGCTCTCGCGGGAATCAAGCCCGTCGCGACGCTCGGGCTCACGGCCGCCGAGGTTTCGGGCGGGAAATACGGGGAGAGGCTGAGGGAGTACGTCAGGGCCGTCAAGGCCTCTGAGTAGGCTTAGGCTGCGCCGGCACGGGGAAGACTGGGCGCCTCATACGGAAGCCACATACGTCACGAATGCTAAGAAGTCGTAGACCGTCGGCAGCGTGTAGCTAGCGTTGGACCACCCGAAGAGCGTCGGCCCCGACGCCCACAGAACGTAGAAGAGCCCGAACACCATCAGCGTCGCCGCGCTCACCGCCTCGAGGGGGCGCCTCAGGGCCGCGAACCTCTCGCGGACGTTCTTGACCCCGAACCCGGCCGCCACCCCGATAAGGATGAATGCCGCGTTCGCCCCGAGGCCGAACGCCACTGTTATCAGCGCGGTCTCGACCACCTTCCCGAGCGCGAACGGCAGGAGGAGGAAGGTGAACACCGGCACGCAGGGAGTGATTGTCGAGACGAAGCCGAGCGCCGCCGTCGCGGCGACCGGGTTGTTCAGCCTCCGCGTCGACGAAAGGTAAGACATGCACGCGCGCTCCCCGAAGAGCCTCGGCTTGGAGCCCGCCAGTATGAGGGTTCCGTAGAACATGGTCAGGAGGCCGAACCCCAGCATAACCCACGTGGACGCCAGCGGGAACGTCTCGTTGAAGAATCCGATGAACGCGCCGCCCAGAGAGGCCGCTATCCCGCCCATGAGGAAGTATCCTGCGAACCTCCCCGCCGCGAAGCCGAGCGAGAGGACGAGCCCCCTGCGCCCGTCCTGCCCGAATCCGAGGAGCACCGGCAGGTAGAAGGGAAGGCATGACGCCAGGCACATCGACAGCGAGCTCGACAGGCCGTACGCGAACGCCGCGTATATGTTGAGGTAGTCCATGTAGTAAAGAACGCGAAGCCGGAGCCGAGAGGCTCCGGCCCACCGCGTTCACTTCGCGTATACGCCGCCCTGGTAGACTAGGACCTCGACGGGAGTCAGGGGTGCCGTGGCTGGGCCCTTCAGGACCGCGCCCGATGAGGGATTGAACTCCGCGCCGTGCCACTGACATCGTATGACGCCGCCTTCAAGAACCCCTGGGCCGCCCTTGTGGGTGCACTTGTTCATGTACGCCGCATATTGGCCGCCGAAGTTGACGAGTATCGCCTTGTCGCCGCCGTATGCGAACTCGAACGTGGAGCCGGGCGGCACGTCAGAAGCCTTCGCTATGAACTGCCCAGGGGCGCCGGCGGCTGCCGTGGTCGCTGGCGAGGAGGTGGACGTTTGTGCCAGCGTAGCCGGCGGCTCTTGGGCTGGCTGCGTGGAGCCCGTCGCCTCGGCGGGAGGATACACGGGCCCCGTAAGGGGGTTGAGGACGAACCACATGCCGTTGACTCCCTGGCCTTTGACGTCGCCAGGCGCCTTGTCTTCCGCGTAGTAGTACAGGGGTATGTCGTTGTATGCGACCTGCCTGAGGCCGTCGGAGCGCTCAATGGAGTTCAGCCTCCCGGGCACGCCCTCCCCGCGCATTATGTCACCCTTCGCCACCAGGGGCGGCCATTTCTTCGCGCATTGGTCGTAGCACGACGCTATCCCGTTGTTGTCCCGGTCGAACATGTAGAGGGTAATCCCCTTCTCGTCCACCAGTATCCTGCCGAGGGGCGAGTCCTGGGCCAGCACCTTCGTGATTGCGCGAGCCACGGTCGTCTTGGACTGCGCGGGCCCCGGACCAGCCGGCGGCGACGAGCCGCCGATGCACCCGGCCGCGAACGCAATGAGCACCACCGCACATACCAGAGCCGCTCCGTTGAATCCGGACTTCATCTTACTTCGACCTCCATAGGCCGTGGACGTTGCAGTACTCCCTTGCAGACACAACGGAGGCTGAGACCGGGAACTCCGCCTCCGGCTTGTCGCCGCTCTTGAGGTATTGCCTGTAGACCCTGCCGTCGCCGACGAGCTCTATGAACGCTATGTAGTGCTTTTCCTCCATGGGGTGTGGGACGGAGCCGACCTTGACCACGTAGCCGGACGCTGTCTTCTCCACGACCGGGACGTGCTTCTCCCGGCCCTGGTCCTCGGACTTCTCCTTCAGGAGCTCCATCGGCTGGCCGCAGCACGAGAGCGTGCCGCTGCCGGCGTAGACGAGCTCAACGACGTTCCCGCATACACCGCACCTGTAAACCTGCCCCTTCTCACCTGTCATTCAATCCACCCTAAACAACTTTCTGGATACGTATTTAAAAGCTGAGAGCGATGCTATGCAGCCCTGGCCGCAGGCCACTATTATCTGTTTCTCCGGGACGCTCGTCACGTCCCCCGCCGCGAAGAGCCCGGGTATGTCGGTCTCGCATCTTCCGTTGACGACTATCTCCCCGTATTCGTTCGTCTTCGCCTTGCACGCCGGCTCCTTGGCGGGGAGCGAGCCTATCTCCACGAAAACCCCCTCCGCCGGGAGCGTCTCCTCCTTCGACTTGTCTGTCAGGAGCCTGACGCCCCGCACGAATTTGTCGCCGAATATCTCCCTGAGCTCGGTCCTGTCGCGTATCTCTACCTTGGGCGAGGACTTCACGGCTTCGAGCATGACCTGGTCGCCCATGATGTGGTCTGTGTTGTTCACCAGGTACACCCTGTTGGCTATGTTCAAAAGCTGCAGGGTCGCGTCCAGCGCGGAGTTCCCGCCGCCGACGACCACGACGTCCTTGCCCTGGAAGAGGGGACCGTCGCATGTGGCGCAGTAGCTTACGCCGCGGTTCTTATACTCCCCCTCGCCTTTTGCGTTCAAGAGCCTGGGCCTGCGGCCGGAGGCGATTATCACCGCCTTAGACAGGTATTGGCCGTCCCTGGTCTTGACGGCGAAGTGTTCGCCGTCCACGTCGACGCATTCGACTTCCACCCCGTCCTTCACCTCAAGGTCGGAGCCCCGCATGTGCTCCTCGAACTTCCCGGCGAGCTCCGGCCCGGATATGTACTGGAATCCCGTGTAGTTCCCGACGTCGCCGGACAGCGCCGCCTGGCCTCCGACATCCTTGGTGAGGACTAGCGTCTTCATCCTCTGCCGTGAGGCGTATATGGCGGCGGTTATGCCGGCGGGGCCGGCGCCGACTATTATGAGGTCGTGCATCTTACAGTCCCTTGTGCCTTGCGGCGATTTCCTCGGCGAGCTTCTCGACCGCCGCCCAGTCGCCATCCGACGGCAGCCCCTTGAAAGCCACCGTCGGCAGGAGCTCCACCTTCAGGTTCGAGAGCATACCCGAGAGCTGCTCGGCAGCCCTGCCTCCCCAGCCGTACGACGTCACGACGGCCGCGTACTTCGCCTTCGGCCTGAGGGCGTTAGCCAGGTAGGCGGCGTATGCCGCGGACGGATGCGGCCCGGCGAGCACGGTGGGGGTCGCAATCACTATGGTTGCCGCGTCGACGAGCTCTATCGCAAGCTCCCCTATGTCGGTCCTCGGGAGGTTGAACGGCCTCACCGCGACTCCCCTGCGTACGAGGGCGTCTATCAGGTGCTCCGACGCCCTCGCAGTGGAGCCGTGCATGGAGACGTACGCCAATACGACAACGTTCTTGACGGCGTCGCCGGTCCAGTCCTCGTAGGCGTCCATTATCAGCTTCGGGCGCCCGTAGATGGGCCCGTGGCTCGGGGCGATGACGCCGAACTCCACCGCCCTGAGCTTCTGCAGGTGGTTCCGTATCATATGCCTGAACGGCATCATTATCTCAGCATAGTACCTCTTAGCGCTCCTGGCCACCCGGCCATCCTCACTGGCGTAGAGGTCGCTCGTCGCAAGATGGCTGCCGAAGAGGTCGCAGCTGAAGAGGATTCCATCTTCGACGAGGAGCGTCAGCATCGTCTCCGGCCAATGGGCCCACGGAGCCAGCATGAACCGGAGCGTCCTGCCGCCGAGGTCCAGGGTGTCGCCGTCCCCGACAATCTGGAAGCGTTCAGGGGGCACGTGCAAGAGGTCGACAAGGTACTCCCTGGCCTTCTCGTTCGTCACGACCTTCGCCTGAGGGTAGAGTTCGAGCAGCCGCGGAATGGAGCCGGAATGGTCCTGTTCGGCATGGTTCGACACGATATAGTCCAGGCTCCCGACGCCGGCGGCCTGCAGGTTCCCGACGAGCTCGGCTTCCTTCGACGGGTCCACGGCGTCTATGAGCGCGGTCTTCGCCGAGCCCCGGACCAGGTACGAGTTGTACGATGTCCCATCCGGCAGCGGGATGAGCTCGTCGAACAGGCGCCTGTCCCAGTCAGCCGCCCCCACCGAATATACGCCCGGCCTTATCTCGCGAACCGCCATAAGCCGCACCTGGCGCTAATCGCCCTTCCCCCTCTTGCCGAGGTGATGGTCCAGCATCAACAGCGCCCCAGACGGCTTGTCGCCTATCAGGCGCAGCTTGGAGACGATATCGTTCGCCGACGCCTCCTCCTCCACCTGCTCGTCTATGAACCATTTGAGGAAGCTCCTCGACGCGTGGTCGTTCTCCGAGTACGACAGGTCGACGAGCCCGTTTATCATGCCCGTGACCTTCACCTCGTGCCCGTATGCGTCCTCGAACGCCTCCAGAGGGCTCTTCCAGGACGTTTTCGGGCAGTCGATCGGCTTCAGCACCACCCCTCCCCCCCGCTCTAGGATATGGTCGTAGAACTTCATCGCATGCTTCTTCTCCTCGTCCGCCTGCACCCGCATCCAGTGCGCGAAACCCGACAGGTTGCTGGACGCGAAATACGCGGCCATCGACAGGTACAGGTACGACGAGTACAGTTCCGCGTTTATCTGCCCGTTGAACGCCGACTCCACCTTCTTTCCTAACATACAGTCACCTCGTTTCTAGTTGAACGTTACGGCCCGCCCGGACCGACTATCCTATTCGCCGACGGTAAAGATAAATCATATTTTACCGACCAGGTCCAGGCCAGGTGTGAGGGTCTTCCCGCCCGGCTGCCAGCTTGCGGGGCACACCTTCCCCTTGTGCTCCCGCACGAACTTAGCGGCCTGAAGCTTCCTCAGGGTCTCGCGCGCGTTCCTGCCTATGCTGTTGTCGTTAAGCTCTATGGACTTGACAACGCCGTCTGGGTCCACTATGAACGTGCCCCGCAGGGAAAGCCCCTCGGACTCTATGTAAGTCCCCATGGCCCTGCAGAGCTTACCAGCAGGGTCGGCCAGCATAGGATAACCTATCTTCCCGACTGCGTCCGAGCCGTCATGCCAGGCCTTGTGCGCGTACACCGTGTCGGTGCTTACGCTGACGACCTCAGCCCCGGCCCGTTTGAATTCGTCATACAGTTCGCCGGCCTCCTCCAGCTCCGTCGGGCATATGAACGTGAAATCCGCCGGGTAGAATATCATCACCAGCCATTTCCCCCTGTACTCCGAGAGCCTTATCTTACGGGTCTCGTCCGCCTGGTAGGCTTCAAGCTCCAAGTCCGGAAGCGTCTCCCCAACACCCATCATGATGTACCGCCTATATCTTCTCGAACGAGCCCTTGTCCACGCCGCACACCGGGCACACCCACGAGTCGGGTACCGCCTCGAACGGCGTCCCAGGCTTTATCCCGGAATCCGGGTCCCCCTTCACAGGGTCGTAAACGTAACCGCACACCTTGCACCTGTATTTTGCCGGCGCCTCTGCCATGGGAGAGTATGATGCCGGCGCATTAAAAAACCCACCCCTAACCGGGGGGTAATCACCCCAGGCTATTTATGCATCACTTCTTTATCCATACGCGTATGCCAAAGACGCCAAACGGTTTCTGCGGTCTTGAGACGCCGTTTTCGGACTATGAGACCGCAGGCTACGCCGTCCTCCCCGTCCCCTACGAGAGGACCACGTCATACGGGAAGGGCGCTGCGAAGGGCCCGAACGCGATAATGGAGGCGTCAAGGTACCTGGAGCTATACGACGAGGAGCTGGACTTGACCCCTGCCGAAGCGGGCATAGCCACGATGAAGCCGCTGGCTGCGGGGAGGATGCGGCCAAACGCCATGGCGCGCGCGGTAAGGAACGCGGTCTCAGGGCTCCTCAGGGACGGGAAGACGCCGATAGTCATCGGGGGCGAACACTCGATAACGCCGGCAGCCGTGGACGCGGCGGCGGAATTCTTCGGAGACATTTCCGTCCTCCACTTCGACGCCCACAGCGACCTCAGGGAGGAGTACCACGGCGACAGGCACAGCCACGCGTGCGCCATGGCAAGGTCCAGGGAGCACGCTGACACAGTCCATGTGGGCATAAGGAGCCTGGGCGCGGAGGAGGCCCCGCTCGTGAAACGGCTGAGGGCTGAGGGGAAGCTTTACTTCGCCGCAGACGTCATCGGGAAGGACAGAACGGCGGAAATCGTCGGGGCATTGAAGGAGAGGGTCTACGTGACCTTCGACGTGGACGCGTTCGACCCGTCCATCATGCCGTCCACCGGGACCCCGGAGCCCGGAGGCCTCGGATGGTACGACGCCCTCGGCATACTGAGGAGGGTGTGCAACGAGAGGGCGGTGGTGGGATTCGACGTCATGGAGCTCGCCCCCAACAGATGGGACAAGGCCCCCGACTTCACGGCCGCTAGGCTGGCGTACAAGATGATAGGGTACAGCATCTGCGGCCGGCGCCCGCAGGACGGGCAGAATCCGGACTCAACGCCATGAGCCGATGATTTTATACCGTCCCGTTAATATTTAATCAACGGTCTTCGAAGATGATACCCACCAAGTGCTTTTTTACGAAAGGCGTCGGAATACACAAGGACCAGCTGGGCTCGTTCGAGCTCGCGCTCAGGAAGGCAGGGATAGAGAAGTGCAATCTCGTCACGGTCTCGAGCATACTGCCGCCGAACTGCAGGATAATCCCGTCCAAGGACGGCCTGAAGCTCCTCCACCCCGGGGCGCTGACTTTCGTAGTCATGGCAAAGACGCAGACCAACGAGCCGAACAGGCTGATATCCTCGGCCATAGGCCTCGCGGTTCCGAAGGAGAGGGGTTACGGATACCTTTCCGAGCACCACTCCTTCGGCGAGACCGCGAAGAAGGCCGGGGAGTACGCCGAAGACCTGGCCGCCACCATGCTTGCCACCACCCTTGGAGTCCCGTTCGACATCAACAAGGCCTGGAGCGAGAGGGAGGAGGTCTACAAGGCGAGCGGGAAGATATTCAAGACTTCCAACACCGTCCAGTCAGCGGAAGGCCACAAGGACGGGCTGTGGACGACCTGCATAGCCGCAGCGGTCTTCATAATGTGACGGTACCAGTTCATCTCCCGTCGAATATCGTGTTCTCCTTCAGCCAGTGGCCGAACACCATGTCGGCGGCGATTACTGTGAACGTCTTGAAGAGGGACTGGTCGTAGCCTGGCAGGACCACCTTCCGGCCGCTTGAGCCCTTCAGCGAATCAAGGATTTCCTGCGTATGCGATTTAGAGTCTACGGCCCCGGCCTCCTCCATTGCCCTGCCGCTCGCCCCCAGTAGGACGAGCCCCGAAGGCCCCTCGGACACCGTGTATGACTCGTCGAGCGGCAGCCGCCTCGCCCTCCGCGAGACCCTGACAACCATGGCGGCCTCGCCGATGTGCCGCTCCGGCAGGTGGAAGTCGCCGCCGACGCTGACTGAGGGTGCGTCCTCGCAGAGGAACGGCAGCAAATCCGTCTGGGCGACGGTTTCGCCGATTTTACCGACTGTGGAGCCGAACGCCCTGACGCCGCCGGCGACGCGCAGGAGCGGTTCGAGGCGGCGCCTCGCTATCTCAAGCTCCCTGAACATCCCGTTGTACTCGACGCCTATGCCGTACTCGTGCATCAGCCGGCGGGTCCCGTCCACCCCGAGGTTCCGCTCGTGGGCGGCACCGCCGTTCTCAAGGAAGGGGTGGGGAAAGAACGCGACGAGCCGCCCGTCGTCATGGACCGCCTTCGCCAGGTCCCCGACAGACTTTATCGCCTCCCTGTCCCACAGTCTCCCGTTGCCGAAGACGCTCTCCCTGTCCGGCCCGAGAACCACGAGCTCGACGTTGCCTACGCGGAACTCGACCGCAGGTATCAGGCAGAAACCGCCCGCCCTCAGGTCCGCTGGAACCGACTTATCGACCAGGTCGTACAGATACGGGGGGTTGAACCGCACACGCTCCCCGCTCGAGTCGACGACCATCCCCCTGTCCACGAACGAGTGCGTCAGCACGGCTGCGGCCTTGAGGCCGCGCTCACGCACCCTAGCCCACATCCTGTCCAGCGCCTTCGCGGTCTTCCGCGAGTCCAATACCAGCTCGCCGTCGACCCCACGCTTGACGGCGGGCAGGAAGTGCTCGTGCAGCGTCACCTTCTCCTCGGACTCGAAGACGGGCTTGTACTTCAGCGCCCTGACGCCCTCTATGGCTTCTATCTCGCGGAGTATGCCCTTGGCGGAGAGCTCATGGCCGGAGGATAAGAGCTCCCTGAATCGCCTGGTCTCCATAGGTTAATGATACGGAATCGTTGACTTTTATACGTCAGCGCAGGTAGCCCCAGGTGTGCAGCTTGTCGCTGTCCTCGGCCCAACGTTCCCCGATGTCGTTCCGGTAGTACCTGTTCGGGAGCATGACGTTGTTGACGCGGTTGTATACGCGCTGGCGCGCCTGCTGCATCGTCTGCCCGCAAGCCGCGACCGTTAGGACGACGCCGGTCGTGCCAGCAATCACCCATTCGCCGTCTATCTTCTTCACGTCCTCTATGTGGACGCCGTCGCGGTCGTCCGGCTTCTTGAATATTATCACCGCCTCCTTGCTGTGGGTGTCGAACGCCTCCTGGTCGGTGAAGGGGTACGGCGGCATGATGATCCTCACGCCTATCTGGAAGCCGCTCCTCACCTTGAGCTGCGGCTTCTCGCCCTTAGCGAGCTGGTAGAGGAAGTCGCCCATGGGCGCGAGCATCCCCTCCTGCTGGATGAACAGGCACGGGTAGCCGAAGCGGGCGGTGAACTCGAGAGGGTATATCCCCTGGTTGTTGACTATGCAGTTGATGTCCATGTAGCCGACGTAGTGCTCCTCCCTCAGCTGCGACTCCATCTTCGCGAGCGTCTCCTTGAACAGGGTGTTCGGCGGGCTCCAGAACATGCTCGTCCCCATCTCCCCCGTCGACGGGCCGATGTTCCCCGGGAAGAGCTTCTTGTGCTCGAAGTTGACGTTGATGGGGTAGATGAACTCCGTCCCGTTGAAGAACGCGCCGACCGCCACCTCGACGCCCCCGACCTTCCTCTGGAGCTGGAACTCCTTTATCTTGTCCCGCCACACGCCCTTGTAGTGCTCAAGCACCTGTATGACGTCGCGGCCGGTGTCCTCCTCGCCGACGAAGAGGAGCTGCTTCTTGTTCTGGGCCTCCCCGCTCGGCTTGATGACGTACTTGTTGGGGTTCTGCTTGACGTACTCCTGCGCGTCCTCGAACGAGGTGAAGTTGTCCTGCTGGATTATGTTGACGCCCGCCTTCTTGAGCTCCTCCTGGCCGAAAGCCCTGTCGTCCTCGAGCTTGTCGGTGTAAGGGGAGCCCCCGACCACCAGCTTCCCCTCGTCGCGGAGCTTCTTCGCCTTCGCCCCCTGGCCGAGGACGTCGTCGAAGACGATGACGTCGGCCCACGGCACCTCCTTCTGCCAGTCCTCCACCTTCGGCACGAAGCCGTCGGCGACGTCCTTCTCCTCATCGCACGAGATGTAGTATTTGACGTTGTGGCCTTCCCTCAGTATCTGCCACGCGGTGTCGCCTATCAGGGCGTCGATGGACACGAACAGGAAGTTCTTGGGTTCAATCACGGAATATCAACCTTGGTCATGCGCATTAGATGAATAGCCGCCTTCGACTACCGCAGTTTATTTGGATTCAATGGATAAAAAGCCGTCACACACATAGGTTAAGCGATGACAGTCAGGCGTCGCGGGATAACGGACGGCGGAGCCGCCGAGGATTCCTGCGGATTGTCGCAGCCGAAGGAGATTCCCCGCCCGCCTGAAGAGCCTGCCCGCACGGGATGTGCGCTGAATGCGACGCTGAGGTGCGCCGAACCCTCGGACGAGGACTCGATAGAAGCGTTCCTGAGTACGGTCTCCCCCGACAGCATATACTCAAGGTTCCAGTCGAAGAACGTGCCGGACGGCCATGCGCGGGACATGGCCTTGGCCGACGGCAGGGACACCGTCTCCATCCTCGCCTACGCCCAGGCCGAGGGGCGGGAGAGGCTGGCAGGCATCGGCACGTACGGGACGAGGGGCATGCCGCCGTCGAGCGCCGACGTGGGATTGCTGGTGCACCAGGACTTCCAGCACAGGGGACTGGGCGGGAAGCTCCTCCGGGAACTGGCGTCAAGAGCCAGGAAAACGGCCTGAAACGCCTTGATTTCATGCACGCCGCCGACAACGACGGCATCAGGAAGACCATCGCCTCAGCCTGCGTGGCGGGGGTGGTTGGCATGGAGGGGTATTCCATGACATACCCCGGCGTGAAGAAGGTCACCGTGTCGATAGTCTAGACTGCCTGGCGCCGCCCCCGCCACCTGGGACTCGGCGCCTCGCCTTCACGGCGTACTTCAGATAGTTAGTCGGGAAAAGTATCGTCGGGATGGATATGACATCTATCTCGCTGAACCCCGCGCCCTCCAGGCCCCTGATGAGGCGGCGTTCGCTCAGCGGCTTGAACTTCCAGAAGTGCGACGACAGCTTGTTGACCAGGTTGTCCTTTATGCCGACGACGATGAGGAGGCCTCCGGGCCGTATAAGCCGGTGCATCAGGGGGACGACCCGCTTCAGGTCCCCGTACTCGGACACCGCCGCCGTGCTTATGACGAGGTCATATGAGCCTGACCGGAGCCTGATTCTACGCCGCCCCGGAAAGCTCCTGACAGTCGACTCGTCGTTGAAGTCGCCGGAGTACGCTAAGGCGCCTGGGAACTTCCGGGCGTAGCGGGCGAGCATCTCCTCTGAAGAGTCGAGCCCCGACACCACGGCCCGGGGACGGATCTTGAGGATGACCCCGCTGGCCAGGCCAGTCCCGCATCCGAGGTCTAGCACCCTCGGCCGCTCCGGAAGCCCCGCGCAAAGCCGCCGTATGAGCTTCCTGAGCGTCGGCGCGGTCCCGACAAGGGACATCAGCGAATCGTAGATTTCGGCCCTGGAATCGTACAGACCGGCCCTCACGCCCACACCCTACATATTTTCGCAAGCGTATAAAACATGGCTTAAATTCCATGAAACGTTATTATGGAGCATGCGCTCCAGTGCATTGGCCTGTATTGCAGCCCTTGCAATTCTTCTTGCCGCCGCCCTGGCAGACGGCGCCGAATACGGCCTCTCGGCGAGCCAGGAGAGGAAGGCCCTTGAGGAGGACTCCGCTCTCGCCGCCGCATACGCAGAGATAGAGAAGGTGGAGGGCGAACACGGGATAGACCTGGAGGGCCTGGACGGCAAAAGCGCCCTCGTCATAGTCGGGGAGACGCTGAGCGGACCGGAGAAGGCGGCGTTGGCCGCCGCACGGGAGGCGATGCCGAAGCTCTTCGCCGGCTCCGTCGGCTCAACGCCGAAGACCCTTGAGGAGGCCAAGGCCACAGACAGGACCGTCATCCTCATAGGCGGCCCCGCACAGAACAGGGTCTCCGCATACTTCGAGGATGAGGGCATGCTCGGGAAGAGGACAGAGTACGCGAACCAGATGCTCATCGCAAGCGGCACCAACGGGAAGGGCTCGAAAATCGTGGTCCTCTCGGACAAGCGCGGATTCGTGAACCTGCCGAGGAAGGGGGCGTCGTACTCCCCCCTGGCTTACTGTCTTCCGCTAGGATGGGTCCCCGTGGCCGCCTCGGCGATAGGGGCCCTCATGTCGCCCTTGTTGAACATGCTCCAGGCGTACGTCGAGAACGTGATGGCGGACCTCGCGAAGAGAAAGCACAAGGTCGACAAGGCGGCGAGGAAGGTCCTCGGCATAAAGGTGCGCGAAGTCCTCTCCGTCGTCGGGGCGGCGCTAGTCCTAGGGGCGGCGGTCAGCTGGACCTACGGCGGACCCACGACGACGTTTCTCTGGCTCCTCGTCCTGAACACCCTGATATGCCTCCTCGCGGGACTGTCCCACGAAGCCGTCCACTGGCTGGCGGGAAAGGCTCTCAGTATAGAGACGGAGTACCGGTTCTGGCCCATGGGCTCGGGCGCCACCCTGTTCACCGCATTCCTCGGCAACTTCTTCGGCCTCCAGGGGTTCCTCATCGACGACGCGGGCGAGCGGACCCCGAAGTGGAAACTCGGAGTGATGAAGCTCGCCTCCCCGCTCTTCAGCGCCGCCGTCATGCTCTTCTTCGCGGCCCTGAACTTCTTCGTGCCCAGCGTCTTCTTCCAGATGGTCTACTCCATAGCAGCGGTGCTTGCGATGGTCGAGATACTCCCGTTCAAGCCGATGGACGGCCACGACGTCAGGAAATGGAGCCTTATAGCGTGGTTAATTGCTTTCCTGGGTATATCGGCGAGCTATGTCCTGGTGACGTTCATACTGTAGGTCAGAGGCAGGCCCCGTCGCGGCAGCCGTCGACGCACTTCTCTGAGGGTATTGCCGCCTGCGTCAGCGTCTGGCCCACGAGCTTCGTCCGCCACTTGCATTCCGCGCCGGGCTTCCCGGGGTTGTTGCAGACGGGACTGGACTGCTGGACGTACAGGTCCCCGTCCTTGCAGATGTTCTCCCGCTTCTCCTGGCCGCAGTCGCTGTTCTTGTAGCACGCTATCGCGGCCGCCGTCGTGGTCGGCGCGGGAGCCGCGGTGGTAGTCGGGGCCTCCGTGGTCGCTGGCGCCTCAGTCGTGACGGTCTCCTCGGGCTCTTCCCCGAGTGTCGCGGCCGGCTCCTCCCCGGAGGCAGCCTCGTCCTTGTCGCAGACGCCGCTTCCGTCCCGGTCAAGGCAGCATTCGCCGGCGGATTCCATGTACGGCGACGGGCAGGAGATTTCCTCCTGCGGGCCTGCATCCTCCTGCGGGCCTTCGTCCGACGACGATCCCTTCAGGAGCCCGCCGAGCTTCGACGGCAGGGACGCCATGCATCCGGTATCGTCTCCTCCCCCGTCCTGGGCGAAAACCAACGCCGGGACCATGAAGACCGACAAGGCCGCGAGGGACGCCAGACACAGCCGCAAACCGGAGCCTGTGAGACGCATAGTGCAATATGTTAGGAACCGGGATAAAAATACCTATTCCTTCCCCCAAATCCTAGTGTTCAGGTTGAGGTCCTCGACTATCCCCACCGCCAGCTTGACGTCGTCCACATACTTCTTCACGAGGGCGAGGTCCATCATGCTGCCGAATATCCTGGGCTCGAACAGGTTCTCTTCGCACGACACGGCGACGTAAATCTTGCTCTTGTTGAATGAGAAGTGCACCTTCCGCCCGGTCTTCTTCCGGTAGCTCGTCATCCGCTCCATCAGGCTCGGCGAGAGTATGTACCTGGCCTCAACCTGGTCGCTGCCGTAGACGACGAAGAGCTTCTCGAACTCCGGGTCCTCGAGCTTCACGAGGTCCGGGCGGCCGATGCTGTGGGACTGCAGGAAGGAGCCTATGGCCTCCCCGAACCAGCTCTGCGCCGTGTCCGGGAGTACGAGGGTGAGGCCCTTGAAGTCCTTGTTGAAGTCGGCGACAAAGAACATGCCCCAAAATATTGTGTGCCATTCCGTGCGGCTCCTGCCCTTGCCGTCCCGGTGCTGGGTCTTGTACTCAGAGTGCACTTCCGAGAACTCTACCGCCGTCTTACCTATCGTCCCGTGGACTCTGTCCTCGCAGCGGTACCTGTCGGCGTGCCTCGGGAATATCTGGCTTTCGGCGTACACGGACTGGGGTATGCCCGCCGAGGGGGTATACGTGAGGCCCTCGTCGACTAGGCGGATAATCTTGGCCATTACGTTGGCCTTGAAGTCCCGGACGTAGTCGCGGGTCACGTAATGGTAGCCGCCGCCTAGTATGAGCCCGCCAAGCAGGAATGGTATGAAGGCCAAGCAGCCAAAGGGCATGAAAAACAGCGTGGACGCCATCATACCAAAGCCGACGACGACAACCGCCACGACGGACCACATGACGCCCTTCCTGCGCGCCTCGACCTCTTTGAGGGCGGGCATGAGCTCCCGGTCGTAATAGTCCTTTAGCTCCTCGTTAGTCCTCATTTCCCGACACCAAGCCCGGACGCGACCCCCGGCTTAACCCGCTCGGCATCGGATGCCTCGAAGAAGGCGTTCCTCCTCCAACCGAGCGCCGACGCCACGATGCTCGACGGCAGCATCTCCACGGCGTTGTTGTACTCGAGGACTGCGGCGTTGAACGCCCTCCTCGCAGCGGATATCTGCTCCTCAAGCTCCGTCAGCGCCGCCTGAAGGTGCAGGAAGCCCTTGTTCGCCTTCAGGTCAGGGTACCCTTCGGCCACCGCGAACACCGTCTTCAGGGCGGCCGTGAGCTGGTTGTTCAGGTCCGCCTTCTCCGCGTTCGACAGCCCCCCCGACAATGCCTTCGCCCTAAGCTCCGTCACCAGGGTGAGGACGCCGCGCTCGTGCTCCGCATAGCCCTCGACGACGGCGACGAGGTTGGGGACGAGGTCGTAACGCTTCTTCAGCATGACGTCGACCGTGGCCTGGGCGTTCGATGCCCGGTTACGCTTCCCGATGAGGCCGTTGTAGAGTAGGACGACTATCACGACCGGGACGGACAACGCCGCCAGAACGGCGACTGCGGACGCGCCCAACAACTCTGCCAACATCGTAAATAGAATAGGCGGGCGCGTATATATTTACGCCTTCGGTGTACTCTCACATGGTAGTATTCAGGGAATGCTGGCACATATTGGCTCTGTCAGCTGCCCTCGCGCCGGCCGCCTACATGCTCGCGCCCGCCCTGGCAGCCGCCCCGGCGGCCCTGTTCGCCTTCACGCTGTATTTCTTCAGGGACCCGGAGAGGACGCCGCCCTCCGCGCCCGGAACCGTAATCTCCCCCGCAGACGGCAGGGTGTTGTACGTAGAGGAGACCTCCGACCCCTTCGCGGGGGAATCCAGGAGGGTCGCGATATTCATGTCGCCCTTCGACGTCCACGTGAACCGGGCGCCGCTCGACTGTAAAGTCGCGTCCGTGAAGCATACCCCCGGCAGGAAGATAGCCGCCTACCTCCGGGGCGATCTTGCGGCGAGGGAGCGCAACAGGGTCGAGCTCCAGGGCGCCGTCAAAGTCGCCGTCGAACAGTACGCGGGCGTCGTCGCAAGGAGGATAGTCTGCAACGCCCGGGAGGGGG
The DNA here is from genome assembly GCA_041306075.1 of Candidatus Altarchaeota archaeon. Lineage (GTDB taxonomy): Archaea > Altiarchaeota > Altiarchaeia > IMC4 > SCGC-AAA252-I15 > JAHIYG01. Next base: position 25,153 of record JBFYKH010000072.1, on the reverse strand, counting down.
CGGCCCTGAAGGCGGGGGAACGCTACGGGATGATAAAGTTCGGCTCAAGGGTGGACGTGATAATGCCTTTAAACGTCAAGGTGAAAGTCTCTAAGGACATGAGGGTCAGGGCCGGGGAAACGGTGGTGGGTGTGGCGGATGGCTAAGATAATGCGCGTCGCCAAGCACATACCGAACTCCATGACCCTCTTCAACATAGCCGTGGGCGTGGCGGCGATAATGTTCTCCATGACCCACGAGTACCAGCAGGCCGCCGGGCTCATACTCGTGTCCGTAATCGTGGACAGCTTCGACGGGTACGTGGCGAGGATGCTGAAGTCGACGAGCAGGTTCGGAGGCCACCTGGACACGGTCTCCGATTTCCTGGCCTTCGCGATGGCCGCGTCCATACTGATGATGAACAAGTACGGGGTGCACCCGCTGGTGGCCGTATTGTTCATCCTGGCCTCGGTCGCGAGGCTCATATACTTCATGAAGACTAAGAACACGACGCACTTCTTCGGCGTCCCGACCACGGTGGCGGGCGGGTTCCTGGCGACGATAGCGATAATAGACCCGAGCGAGCTGCCGGCGGACATCCTGAACCTCGGCGTCACCGCCCTGATGGTGCTCCTGTCCGTCCTGATGCTCCTTCGCGGGACGAAGTACTACCGGGTGGAGATAAAGAAGAGGAGGACCCTCACGCTCATGACGGCGGGCTTCATGTCGCTCTTCGCCGTAAACCCGAGGCTGTTCATGTACGCGATACTCCTCATGTTCATAGGCTACATAGCGTTCGGCTGGCTGCCCGTGTTCAGGAAGAAGGACGTGGACAGCTACATACCGGACTAATCCGATGCCATGGCCCCAAGGAAAAAAACGGCGAGGAATAGGAAGGCCGCCAAGAAGGCGGCCGACGTGACGAACGTCCAGAGGCTCCTCCTCATGATAATCATGTACCTCCAGATGCTCGAGGAATCCATGGGGCCGGTTAAGAAGAAAAAGAAGAAGCTAAAACGGGCGGGAAAGAGGAGGGGGAAGGCCGAAAGGAAAGCGGGTAAGCCGCGGAAAAAACCACAACGCAAGACGGCCCCCGGGAGGGGGGCTCGGAAGAGAGAGGAGCGCAGAGAGGCGCCCGCGAAGCCTAAGGGGAAGCAGAAAAGACAGGCCCGCCCCGCCTGGAGGAGCGGCCGTAAGGCCCGGCCTATTCGTCCTTGAACGTGAAGCCGCATGTGGGGATGTTCTTGATGTCGTCGGCGGTGAGCGGGAACAGCCGGCATATGTCCGGCCGGTACTTGTATATCCTGCACCTCCCGTGCTTCCTGTCGTTGAAGATGCAGTGGCCGCAGCAGTGTCCGCACCTGGCGCAGCTTCCATTCAGCCGGTCGCGGTTGTTGAGGACTTCCTGCCGTCTGAAGTACCACATGTACCTGCGCCGAAGCCATCCGTCGTGCATAGGTAGGAAATCCACAGGGGAAAATAAATACGCCGCCGGGAAATCCCCTCGTTTATATAGTAGTGCTTCCTATACTTCACCAAGTGAGTTGTGAGTAGAATTAGGCTTAGGAAATATCACAGTGAGTAATACTCGTCCAATCGCGTATATCTGACTGGAGAAGAAAACTTAATTCTACGCCGGCACCCAAAACGGGCGCCGGGCGTTTCACGCACTGACAAAGTGAGGTAAGACCATACGATGCAAAAGAAAAGTAGGTTCAGGGGCGCGTCCATAGGCGCCGCGCTGGCTGACAAGATAGCGAAAGACGTATTAGAGGAGGCGAAGGCCGAAGAACATCCGTACGTGCTGGAGCAGGCAGGGGACGCCGGAGGATTCAACAGCCTGAAGCTGAGCAGCCACGTCCTCAACGACCTCAAGTTCCACGGCCTCAAGACGCCGATGCCCATACAGGAGCAGGCGATACCAGTGCTATTGGGCGGCAGGGACCTGATAGCCGAGGCGAAGACGGGGACGGGCAAGACGCTGGCGTTCGCGATACCCATAATAGAGGGCATAGACCACGAGAGGAGGGGAGTGCAGTCCCTGATACTGACCCCGACCCGGGAGCTCGCCGAGCAGGTGGCGGGGGAGATAAAGAAGATCGGCCGCCAGAGGCGGGTGAAGGTCGAGGCGTTCTACGGCGGCAAGAGCATTATGCCGCAGGCTAAGGCGCTGGAGCAGGGGGTCCACATAGTGGTAGGCACGCCCGGCAGGATACTGGACCTGATAGGCAGGAGGATGCTGAGGCTCGACCGCGTCACGATGTTCGTACTCGACGAGGCAGACAGGATGCTCGACATGGGGTTCATAGACGACATAAGGGAGATTATACGGGAGCTGCCGACGGAGAGGCAGACGATGCTGTTCTCCGCGACAATACCCGACCAGATAGGGGAGCTCGCAAGGAGCATAATGCGCGACCCCGAGGTCATCTCCATAAAGTCCGAGGAGCGGACGGTCGACGAGATATCGCAATCCTACTACGAGACGACGAAGACCGGGAAGTTCGACGCCTTCGTCGAGGTCCTCAAGAAGGAGGAGCCCGAGAGCGCGATAATATTCTGCAACACCAAGAGGTGGGCGGACACCCTCGGGAGCCTGATGAGGCGCAGGGGGTTCAAGACCGAGGCGCTCCACGGAGACCTGTCCCAGAGCCAGAGGGACCGGGTGATGGAGGGCTTCAGGGCCAAGAAGATAAGGTACCTCATAGCGACCGACGTCGCCGCGCGGGGCCTGGACATAGACGACGTCTCCCACGTCTTCAACTACGACATCCCGAGGGAGAGGGAGAACTACGTCCACAGGATAGGCAGGACGGGAAGGGCCGGCAAGACCGGGAAGGCCATATCCTTCATAACATCGGCCGAAGTCCATGACCTGTGGGGGATAGAGCATTTCGCGAGGACCAAGATAAGCCCGGCCAAGCTGTAGGCCGGACGGCCATCAAGATGAGGCTCGGCATCCTGTACTCGGGGGGGAAGGACTCGACCTACGCCCTCGAGAAGGCGCGCGAGAAAAACGACGTAGACTGCCTCATAACGGTCGTTTCAGGAAACCCTGAAAGCTACATGTTCCACACGCCGAACATCGACGTCACAACACTTCAGGCCGAGGCCCTCGGTCTCCCGCTCGTAAAAAAGAGTACGGGGGGAGTGAAGGAGGAGGAGCTCTCGGACCTGGAGGCCGCCGTCAAGGCGGCCGCCCAAGAGCACGGCATCGAGGGCGTCGTGTCCGGCGCGGTGGAGTCCGTCTACCAGGCCGAACGCATACAGGGTGTTTGCGCCAGGCTCGGGCTCTGGTGTCATAACCCGCTGTGGAAGATGGGGCAGGAGCGGCTCCTGAGGGATATCCTGGCGGGGGGATATGAGGTCGTCGTCTCCGGCGTATTCGCCTATCCCATGGGCGAGGAGTGGCTCGGCAGAAGGCTGGATTCCAGAGCGGTCGACGAGCTTGTCGCGCTCAGGGACGCGCATGGGATAAGCCCCGCCGGCGAAGGCGGGGAGATAGAGACCACGGTCCTGGACGCCCCGTTCTTCAGAAGAAGGATTGATATTTTGGATGCACAGAACGACTGGAGGGGGGATTCCGGAGTATACAGGATAACTAAGGCGAGGCTGGCCGAGAAATGATGCTTCTCGTCGACCTGAACAGGAGGGGTGACAGCCTGGGCAGGCAGGAGTTCGTGGAGCCGGTGCGCTCCCTCGTCGGCGCCTGCGAGGTCAGGCACTACCTTGAGGTGACGGGCCTTGAAGGCTACGACAAGGCCGTCCTGTGCGGGACGCCGCTGATGGACTCGGAGTACATGGAGCACCTGGACGCCTTCGAGTGGGTGAGACGGTGCGACAAGCCGGTCCTCGGCATATGCGCAGGCATGCAGGCCATGGCCGCGGTCTACGGCTCCGAAGTCTACATTAGGAGGGAGATTGGGATGACGGAGGTCTCGACGAAGGCCGAGAACCCCCTTTTCAGCGGCTCCTTCAGGGCTTACTGCCTCCACAGCCTCGCGGTCAGGCCGTCAGGCGACTTCGAGATTCTGGCCGAATCGAAGGACTGCGTCGAGGCCGTGAAACACAGGGACAAGCAGCTGTACGGCGTCCTATTCCACCCGGAGGCCAGGAACCCGGATGTGCTCTGGAGGTTCGTAAGCCTCCCGGTTTCGGTTGAGGCCGAACCATAGCGGCCCCCTTTTTATCCGCCTTGCGCAAATACGATAGCATGGACTCGAAGAGGATGATTCTGGTTGTTGCAGCCGCAGTGGGTGCAGGCATGGTAGTCGCCGCAGTGGCAAGTTGGATTTTCATGACGCCCAACGAACCCGGCCCCCTGGTCGGAGGCGACAGAGACAATCACGGCTGCTTAGGGAGCGCAGGCTACGGCTGGGATGCCGGGATAGGAGCCTGCGTCAGGTCTTGGGAGATTAAGGACGAGGGCCCGCGGAAGGCGGCTAAGATAGCGGTCGACTATGTCGGCCAATCCTACGGCCTGACCGTATCCGAGGTCGAGATAGTAAGGTGCCCCGGCTGCTTTAATGTGCGGCTTTCGGCCGCGGACGGGAAAGGCAAGCTCGTAGTAGTCTACAACTGGAGGGTCAGGGATGCCGCAGAGGAGACGGACGGCCAGGTCATCGGCGGCGACAGGGACGAGCACGGCTGCATAGGCTCGGCAGGCTACAGCTGGTGCGAGGAGAAACAGAAGTGCCTGAGGGCATGGGAGGAGAACTGCACCCAGGCCGCGCCGCCGGAGCGCAAATACGTCGGCAACGACACAGACATATGCTCGCGCGTGAGGTTCATGTGCGAGGAGGGTTACGCGCCCTTCTTCGACGACACGGGATGCGGATGCGAGAAGGATGGGAAGGCGTCCGATTCCCACACGTGCACGAGCGCCGAAAAGGCCAACCAGGCCTGCACCAAGGAGTACAACCCCGTGTGCGGCTGGTTCGACGGAGCGAAGATACAGTGCTTCGCCTACCCGTGCGCGCAGACGTACGGCAACGGCTGCGCGGCATGCGCCGACGACAAGGTGGCCTACTGGACGAGGGGGGAATGCCCGAAAACCGGGGCCCCCGTTGATGAGAATGAGGAGGATTCTGGGTATGCAGGCCTGCCGAATCCGGCATCAGCCTACTGCGAACAGCATGGCGGCGAACTAACCATAGTCGACACGCCCGAAGGCCAGTTAGGCATGTGCAGGCTGCCGTCGGGTGAGGAGTGCGAGGAGTGGGCTTACATGAGAGGAACGTGCGGCAACCTGACTCTTGAGGACGCCTGCCGAGCCTCAGGAGGCAAACTGGTGAGGGGCATGGGGCCTGCAGTCTGCAGCATCCCGGCCGGAGACTACGGTAAACCATGCAGTTCAAGCGACGAATGCGAGGGACTGTGCAAGGCGGACGCCGAAGTGGAGGGCATTGTGTCGGGGGCATACGCCGGCAAGCCGGTCACGGGCTCGTGCAGCCAGTACAGGACGAACTTCGGGTGCATACCGGTAGCCGAGAACGGGGAACTGGCTACGATATGCATAGATTGAGCGGGCTAGTAGGCTCTTCCCCCGCGCCCGGACCACCCGGACAACAGCCGCCTGCACTCGGCCCTTAGCACGCCAGACGTTATCCTGGCCTTGCCGCCGCCCAGGCGGCTCATTCGCCGGTTGGATATGCCAAGCTCGTTGAAGCCTGCCTTCCGGGCATCCGCAATCGACGCCCCGTAGACTATCCGCTCGAAACGGGCCCAATGGCAGGCGGAAAAGCACATCGGGCAAGGCTCGCACGTCGAGTAGACGGTGCAGCCGGTGAGGTCGACCGACTTCAGCCTCCTGCAGGCGGCCCGTATCGCGTTAATTTCGGCGTGGGCGGTGATGTCGCCGTCAGCCCACACGCGGTTGTGCTCGCAGGCGACGACCTTCCCGGCCCGGACTATGCATGCGCCGAAAGGCGTCTGGCCCGCCTTCACGCCCCGGGAGGCCTTCCGGATGGCCGTCCTCATATGGCGCTCGTCCGACTTGCGGATAGAGTCCATCCTAAACCCCATAAAAAAACAGGAGGGGTGGAGGACCCTACGCCTCCACGACCTGGGTGTTCGCTATCTTGTCGCCTATCCTCTTGCCGTCGGCGTCGACGAGGCCGAGTATCAGGTCGACGAGATTCAATAGCGGAACGACGAGGGTTATGTTCCTGAGGAGGGAGTCCTTGAACGTCGCCGGGGCGCCGTCCTTCACGACCTTCAGGCCCATGAACTTCTTCCCGTAGCTTCTGCCGCCGTTGAGGCCGTCCCTGAACAGCCAGTACCCGAGCATCAGCGCCATGACGAGGAGCATCGCCGGGAACATGAGGAGCATCGAGAGCCCGGCCAATGTGTCGCTCACGAACGCTAGGCCGAACATCAGGACGAATATTGCGGCGTATACTAGTCCGATAACCACTCCAAGCAGCACTGCATCGATTATGTACGCGATTACCCTTTTCCCTACCGGTGCTTTAGCCATTTTGTTATAATCCACCTCGTTTTTATATGAAATCGGCTTTGGTATATAAAAACGGCCCTGAAGGTGGCAAAACCAACCCATACGATGAAAACAACCGATGAGACGTACTTGGCCGGCGGAGTCTTGTTGGCCGTAGCCCTGCTCCTTGCGCTCCTCCTTATGGGGCCGGGAGGATACTCGTCGGCCATAGGGACGATTAATGCGGAGTCCACGACGACGCTCCAGGGCCGGGGCCCGGACTTGACGACAACGACGTCAACGGAGCCCGCGACCACGGAGGCCCCGACTACCACAGAGGCCCCGACGACAACCGCCGAGCCGGCCACGACGTCGACCGCGCCTCCGACGTCGACGACCACATCGTCCACCCTGCCGGAAAAATGCAGGACGGACATGGACTGCGGCGGCACCGTCTCGACCCTCAAATGCAGCGGCACCACCAATACGGTCTACAACCACACATCCTACTTCAGCTGCGTGAGGGGAGCGGAGGGCGGCACACACTGCGAGGAGAGGAGGAAGATAACGCCGCTCCTGGCCTGCGAGGAATGGGAGGACTGCCGGGGGGGATTCTGCCTGCCGGTTTACGGCAACCGCTGCGGATACGAGTGCTACCAGCTCGGCTACGACGGCCACTACTGCCGTGACAGCGCCTGCAGGGCGGGGGACTCCAACGTCACCCTGGAAGAGCCCTGCTCGAAATACGGCGTGAACTGCTGCTGCAAGGCCGACGGCGGCTAGACGCGCGTCTTGAGGTAGCTCACTATGCTCCGGTCGTACGTCCGCTCCGCATCCTCGGTGAAATAGCACGCCGGCAGCTCGCCGGCCTCCCTGTGGTGGCGGACGCACTCGCAGCAGAACCCCCTCCGGGAGCACTTGTACGTGCAGTTGCACGCCTTCAGGTTGGCCTGGCGCCTGCATTCCATCTCAGCTGGGCATCATGCCGCCTATCGTGTACTTGATGGCCCAGGACGCCAGGAGGAAGACGACGAGCGCTATCAGGAGCATCGGGAACATGAACTTGAAGCCCTCCTTCTCCTCGCCCCTGAGGATGAGCCCCATTATCATCGCCCCCATCACGCAGCTCACGCTTATCGATATGATGGCGTACATCCATATGAAGTCCGCGCCTATGATGTTGCCGCCCATCTTTATAGGCATCGCCATGCCGCCGCCCTCGCCGAAGTCCTTGGGCATGTCCTTCGCTATCATGGCCATGTTCTTGGACAGGAGCTCCACCAGGAACGACGACATCGCGAAGAGGGCCGGGGCCCCCATCGTTATCGCTATGAATATGAAAAGGACGTACATGAGGACGCTCGCGCTTATCTCCTTCCGGATTATCTGCTGGTCCCGGAGGTCGGACGCCGTCTGGTCCAGTATGTCCGCGAGCTGGCCCCCGGACTTTATGCTGTTGACGACGAGCTCCACCGTCCGCGAGAGGTCCTCCGACTTTATGTGGAGGGGCATCCTGATGAGGGCGTCCGTCAGGTTCCGGCCGGCCATCGTCTCCTTGCCCACCCGGCGTATCTCCTCCTCCAGGGGCCCGAACTCCGGCCTTGCGGCGAGGAGGAAAGCCTTGTCCGTGGTCAGGCCCGCCCTGATGTTGCTCGACATGAGCTGCAGCGCGTCCGGCAGCGAGTTCTCCACGTGATGGCTCTTGGAGCTGACGTTCAGGGTCAGCCATATGTGGATGGCGAAGAGTATCAGGACAGTCGAGGCTAGGAAGACCGCGAGCGGAGGGTGCGCGTAGTAGTTTCCGGCCACGACCGTGGCCGCGAACGCCAGGACTATCGCCGCCGTGATGGACCAGCCGATGAACGAGTCCGGGTTCGACTTGAGGGTGGAGCACGCGAGGAGCCGCTGGTACTTCTCCCGGGTCGTCTTCGGCACCACCCTCGCCAAAAGCTGTATGAAAGTCATGTCACCCACCTATCAGGTTCGGCCTCTTGGACTTTATCAGGCCCAGGAAGACGAACTGCATGAACACCACGCCGACGAGGAGCCCCCAGAATATGTTCTTGTCGGACAGCTTCTCCATCCCCGGGAAGAAGGACAGTATTATCAGCATCGTTATGCCGAGGGAGGGCGCTATGACAGCCACCATCATGTACATCATCGACAGGGGGTTCAGGATGCTCTTGTACCTGCCTATCTCCACGAGCTGCTCCTTCGAGAGCGACTTTATCACGTCCTCGAGGTTCTTCCCGACGTCGCTGCCGCTCTTGAGGCTGGTAACGAGCTGCCAGAGTGCGCGCCTGAAGTAGAGGCTCGGGTTGCGGACCGCCATCTCCTCGAGGACATCCACCACCGGGCGGCCCGCGTTCACCTTCTCGACAACCAGCTTGAACTCGTCGGCTATCGCCCCGTAGTTGCCCATCGCCACGGACGCCATCGCGTTGAATATCGGGACTCCGGAGCGTATCTGTATGAGGAGCGTCCGCAGGGAGAACAGCAGGTTGCGCTCTATCTGGTTGACGCGCTTGTTGACTATCGACTTCGGGTAGATTACGAGGTACAGGAACATGGCCGCGCCCACCGCCAACCCCAGCCCCGCGCCGAGGAGCGGCTCCTTAGCCCCCCCGGACGACAGGACTGCGGCGAGGAGGGCCGCCAGGCCCGATGACATCATGGCGGACACGAAGAAGCAGAACGCCAGGTATTCCCTTGGGTTTATGTCGTATTCCTCCCTTATGCCGGACTGCTCCACGGCGTCCTTCATGTAGGGGAACATGTGTATCAGCACGGAGCCGACGCCGATGAACGCCTTCGAGGTGTTCCGGAAAAAAGGCGAGCCTAGGAGGGGTATGCGAACCTTCGACATCGGATAGAGATTACGATTGGATGTTATAAATGACGAGGCCGCACTATGCCGGACGACCAACCCCCGACTTTTAAACGCACCATCGTAGGTGTTGTACAGTAGAGGGTGGATATGCCGTCCTGCATCAAGTGCGGTTCGAGGTTGAGGGGGAGGGACGGCGTCTGCTCGCAGTGCGGAATAGCCTACGGCCCCAGGCCTGCGACAGTCAGGTTGACGGCCGAGGAGGCGTCCAGGCTGCCATGGACCGTCAGATACCTCTGGTGGCTTATTCCGTCAGAGTACCTCAGGGTTGACGGGGCCTGGCATAAGAGGAGCAGCAACCCGCCCTGATGCACAGGGCACTTTTAACCATAAGATGGCAAGAGGTTATCATGGAGCGGCTTTCCACTGGCGTTGCGGGCTTGGATGCTTTGACCGAGGGGGGGATACCGGAGGGTTTCAACATCCTCATCTCCGGCGCCCCCGGAACCGGCAAGACCATACTCGGCCTCCAGTTCATCCACGAGGGCGTGAAGAAGGGCGAGCCGGGGATTTACGTCAGCTTCGAGCAGTTCAGGGAGGACATCATAAGGCAGGCCGAGCAGTTCGGCTGGAGCAGCATACGCAACGAGAAGCTGTTCTCGCTGCTTTCCATCAAGCACAAGGACATACAGAGCTTCATGAGCTACCTGAACGACGAGGTAGAGGCCAAGAAGGCTAAGCGGCTCGTCATAGACAGCCTCTCCGTAGTGTCCGTGTACACGAACGTGATGGAGGACCCGGAGCACGTGAAGCTCTCAGACCTGTCCCTGGACCTGCACTCCAAGACGCCAATCGACCCCGCCCAGGTGAGGAAGCAGACCATATACCACATACTCGCGAAGATCAAGGCGATGGGCGTCACGACGCTTTTGATCTCCGAGCAGGTGGACCCCAACAGGCTGACGAGGGACGAGGTCAGCGAGTTCGTCTGCGACGGGCTCATACAGTTCAGGAAGGTCGTGATAGGGAAGGACGTGATAAGGTCCGTCACAGTCGAGAAGATGAGGCAGACGAAGATAAACGCCGGCACCCACAACATGGAGTTCAACGAGCACGGCCTCATAGTGACCTGAGCCCCGTCAATCGACCGTCAGGAACTTCCTCGGGTCGACGTTGCCATCCACACCCTCCACCAGCGTCTTCCTGTCGAGGTAGTACCTGTTGAACACCTGCCCGACCTCCTCTATCTGGCGCACCTTGTGCTCCACCAGCCAGGTGAGGACGGCCCGCTTCTGGTTTATGTCGTCCACGACCTCCGCGCGGGTGAGCCCGGTGTGCCGGTACAGCTCCGTGAAGAGCCTCATCGGCTCGACGTTCGGGACTATCTTGTCGTCGCGCGCGTCCCACCGGTAGATGATGTTCGGCTTGTACCTCACGTCGCCGGACCTCCGCTTGTCCTCGTCGAGCATGAACTCCCCGACCTCGAATATCCGCCTAATGCCGCGCCGGCGGTCCCTGAACATCACGACGTTCAGGTGGACTGCCTCGAGCATGCTGTGGGGCACGTCAATCGGCGGATTGGTTATCCTCGTTATCGTCTGCTCGCACGTGTCCGCGTGTATAGTGCCGTAGACGCTATGGCCGGTGTGCATGGCCTCGAACAGGACCTCCGCCTCCCGCTTCTTACGTATCTCGCCCATGATTATCCTGTCCGGCCTCATCCTGAGCGCGTTCACTATCAGGTCCAGCATGCTGACCTCCCCCTTCCCCTCCGGGTTCGGCTCACGCGTGGTGAGCGGGCACCAGTAGAGATAGTCCGGCAGCTGAAGCTCCCTCGTGTCCTCTATGCTGATTATCCTGTGGTTCGGCGGTATGAAAGGCATCATGATGTTCAGGAAGCTCGTCTTGCCGCTGCCCGTGCCGCCCGATATCAGGATGTTCATCTCGTACTGCATCATCAGCCATATGAGGGCCAGCACCTCCGGGGTCGCGGTCCCGGAGTTGATGAAGTCCGTGCACGTCCACGGGTCCCGGGCGAACTTCCTGATGGTTATGGTGTTGCCCTTCGTCGCTATGGGCGTGAGTATGGCGTTCGCCCGGTCCTTGCTTATCAGGTGCGCGTCGAGGAGCGGGTTGAGGGTGGTCACCTCGCGGCCGACGCGCCGCGCTATCGTGTTCGCGTAGTTCTGTATCCTCATCTCGCTCTCCGGGACGATGTTGGTGAGGAGCCAGCCGCGCTTCTTGTGGTAGACCCTCACCGGCTCGGACGCCGAGTTCACGATTATCTCCTCCAGGTTAGGGTCCGCGAGGAAGTATTCTATCTCGTCCAGTCCCAGGAGCTCGTTCAGTAGCGAGAGCACCAGGTGCCTCCTGACCTCCGGGTCGATTCCCTTCAGCTCCTCGTCCATGAGCGCCCCCGCCTTCTCAGTGAACTCCCGCCGAAGCTGCGTGAGGAGCTTCGGGTCGAGTATCTCGCTCGTGCTCATCTCGATGCCGGATATCAGCCGGTCCTTCATGTCGTCGAGGAGGGCGAGGGTGGCCACGTCGAGCTCGGGGAGGACGAGCTTGTAGTGGGGGACGAAGTCCTTCAGGATTAGCTGGACGGGTATCTTGACGCCGTCCAGTTCAATCTCGTACGTGTCCAACACCTCCCCGCTCGTCATATCGTCACTTTTTTTTGCCGCCATTTTCCGCCTCCTTCCGCCCGTCCTTGCCAAGAGGCGGGACCGATATCTCCGGCTCGCCTATGGTGGGGTACTTGACTTCTAGCAGGCTGTGCTCCTCGAGTATCATCGCCCACTCCTCTATCTGGACCTTGTTGATTCCGAGCTTCGACGCCAGGGCGTCGTTCAGCTTGACCTTCCCCTCCCGCTTCACATGCTCGTAGAGCCTGTCTATGCCCGTCGAGACCTTCTTCCCGGACTGGACTGCGCACACCAGGGCCTTGTCCGGAGCCTGTTGGGGCACGGGTGCCCCGGCCTGGACGGGCGCAGCGGACTCACGGCCCCCGCCAGCCGGGGCGCCAGACAATCCGGGAATGCTTATCTTCAGCTTCCGCTTGGCCTTAAGCTCCTCCAGGCGGGCAGCCTTCCTCGGGTCCACGGCCGCAGATAACGCCTGCGAGAGCGCCTGCTTGGCCTTCCGTATCTCCTCGAACCTCTTGGCCTTCACGGAGTCGAGCTCCAGGCCCCTTGCGAAGTCGAGCAGGTTCACCATGCCGCCGAGCTTCTCGACCCGCCTTCGCTTCGCCTTCAGTTCCGCCTCCCGGTCCGCCTTGGCCTGGGGGTCGGACTGCGAGAATATGCTCGTCAGCCCCGACAGGAGCGCCTTCTTCTCGCGCTCCTCGGCGTGCTGCGTCCGCCTTATCCTTAGTTTTAGGGCTGACAGTTTGGTTGGGGAAGTGAGCAGGTAGTTGATGTTGGACGCCAGGGACTGGTTGAGGTCGTCCTCCGACATCTCGAATATCTCAAGGTCGCCTTTCGTGCCGTGGAACCGCTCCTGAATCTCCCGGAACGCCTCGTCCCCGACCGTTACCGACGCCTGGTCCAGGTTCTCGGACGAGACCGCTATTATCTCGCCCTTGTCTATCATGAGGGCGTTCGTGTAGAATTCCCCGTCCGCCATCCCGTGGAGCCTCATGACGCCGACGAAGTCGGTTATGAGGCTCTTGCAGACCTCCTGGAGCTCCTCCTCCGTCTCCGGAACCACCTTCCCCGCGGGGGCTGCCGGCAACCCGGAGGGTCGGGCTTCCGCCGGCTTCGGCGCATCCGGCTCGGCGGGTGGCTGCCCGGCATCCGCGACTTCGGGAGGGGGTTGTTCTCTTGCGGCTTCGGCAGCGGGCGCGGGCTCTTCCTTGGCCGCCGCCTCTTCAGCGGGCTTGGCCTGCGGCGCCTCCGCCGAGGGAGGCGAGGCCGCCGATTCCTTGACCTCGACCTTGACGGGGACATGGACGTTCCGGCCGCCGGGCACGGATATCTCGACGTCCTTGAACAGCTTCTTTTTGACTTCTATGAGCCCGTTCTCGCGGAGGTATTCGAGGCATCTGTCGAGGAGCTGCTTGTCCATGCCCGTCGAGCGGAGGAGCTCGGCCTCCGACACGACTCCTTTGCTCCGGACCTCGTCCAGTATCGACTTAAGCCGCTCTGCGCCCTGGCGTTTCTTCTCCTGGACGCCCCCCTGAAGCCTCGCCTTCACGTCTGACATGCGTTGGACACCACTTAGTTTATAGATTACACTTAGGGGTTAAAACAGGTGGGCTTTGGGGAAACCGTTCAAGAGCAGGTGACGTTGACGTCGTCTATGAAGAGGCCGTTGTAGTTGGCTAGATGGTCTGTCTCAAGCCTGAACCGGATTGTCAGGTTCTTTCCGATGTAGGACGCGCCGAGGTTGAAGGACGCCTGAGACCAGTCCTGGCCGACGTTCGAGGGGGGGTTGGAGTATGTCGCTAGTGTCGTCCACGCGACGCCGTCCTGCGACACTTCCGCGTAGCCGTGGTCCTTCAGGTACTCGATGTTGTACTTCACCCAGTAGGAGAGCCTCGGGACGACGGTCGCGTCCTCGAGGCTTATGAGCTGGCTCGTCACGGACTCGTTCACGTCCGCCTTGTAGTTGTTCTTGAGGACGTCGGCTCTGCTGGCCGCGCCCGAGTGCGCGGAGTTCGCGGACGGCCACTGGGGGGCGCCGCAACCCCACCTCCCCTCTTCAGTCCAGCCGGCGCATGACTCCATGTCGTCGAAGTAGCCGCACGGCGGCTCCGTGGTCGTGGTCGTCGTGGTGGTAGTCGTCGTGGTCGTGGTCGTCGTCGAGGCGGGGGTGCATGAGGCGTCAGGCACGACGGACGTCGCCAGCTGGTAGGAGCCGTTCGAGCCTGAGGAGGATACGTCGACGTCGAGCGCTAGGGTGTAGTTCTCCCCGGAGTGCACGCACAGCGTCGCCTGGAAGTCCCCCTCTATGTTCGGCCAGCGGCGCACGGTGCCGCCGCATCCGCTCGCCGAATAGTTGTACAGGTTGAGATCTGTCATGGAGTCCCCGGACGCCCCGCTCGTGCCGTTGAACGTGATTGTCAGGTTGCCGGTCGTCGTCACCGGGACGTTGTAGAAGTGCCATTCCGTCAGGTTGTACCCGTAGTGCGCGCAGACGCTCGTCGAATTCTCGGCTACGACCTGGGCCGGGTCGCAGACCGCGCAATTGTTCGTCTCCGACGGGTCGCAGGAGCGGATTTCGCCGCAGCCGCCGAAGTAGCCGATGCAGTCGTAGTCCAGCCAGTCCGGGCTCGTGTCGTTGTCCTGGTCCAGCGCGTCGACGCACACCTCCAGGCGGGCATGGCAGCCGGTCGCGTTCACGCATTCGGTGTCGACGCCGTATACCCTGGCGTGCGCGTCGTCCAGGCGGAACATATACGCCTCAAGGCCGCAGATTCCCTGCGCGTTGCATCCGAGGGTGCTGTTCCAGTACAGGTAGTCCACCCAGGAGACGTTGGTGTTGACGTCCACGCCGGACCAGTTCAGCTCGTATGGGCTCACGAGGGTCTCTATGCCGATGTGGGTTACGTTGAAGTATTCCAGGCTCTGGTTCAGGTACTTGCCACTCAGTCGAAGATTCCCGTCGAGCCTGTCGAAGAAGCTCGGGCCGTCGAAGCCGCCCGGGTAGAGGCTGGCGTTGCTCACCTGGTAGCATGTGGTGTTGATGGAGGCGGACGAGCGGCCGATTAGGATAGAGTGCACGCCGCAGGTCTCGTCGTTCCTAAGGAGCACGCACATGCCGTCGGCGATGTCGGACATGCCGCATTCCGGCACCCTCCTCGGCGGGCTCCTCGGGGGGTCGTCGTCTATGTCCCCCGTGTCCCTGAGCCATGGTATCGTGACGTTGCATTTTTTGACGAAACTGTTCGGGTTGTTGGGGCCGTAGTCGAGGATTCCGCCGAAGTGGTTCGGGTGGCTGGCGTTGAAGCATACTGGGTCGTACTGGTTGCAGCTGCCGAACCCCTGGTCGAGCACCAGTATCTGGTTGTTTATTGTCTCGGGGGGCGTGTTGAGGCAGTAGTCCGAGGGGTTCGCAAGGTCCGAGTCGAAGACGACGTTGCCGGTGGAGTGGCCCGTCCCCGGGTCCTCGGACGCCGCGCTGCAGCCTGACGTCAGCTCATTGTTGATGACGGTCGAGCAGTTCTCGATGAACTTGGCCGTGTACGCGTCCGTGTAGAGCGGATAGAGCGGGTCCTCGAGGCCGATGATGGACGTCTCCGAGGACGTCATTATGCCTTCCCCGAGGTAATAGCACGTGCCGGACTCGTCCGAGACCGCGAAAGTGCTGTTCGATATGCTCGCGAACGTCCATGCGTCGCGCGGCAGGATGAGGATGTCGTTGATTGTCAAGGTCAGGTTGAAGTGCCTGACACTCCCGTGGTCGACGATGCGGCCTATCCACTGGTTCAGGGTGTGGTTCGTCATGTACGAGACGTTAGAGCCGTGGAGGGTTCCGCACATCACAAGCTCGGCCATCGCCGCCTCGGAGCCGTTCTCCTCGAATACGAAGCTCCCGCAGTCGACGGGGCACCCGGACGTGCAGTTGAACACGTAGCCGTCCAGGGGCCTGCCGCTGTCGACGACCTCGTTGATGGAGTATATGGCCGCCCTGCGGCCGAATATCACGAGGGCGCGCTCCATGTCTATCCGCACGTCCTCCACGAAGTAGTGGAGCTCGTCGCACCTGACCTTGGATATTGTGTCCTCAGTCTTTGTCTGGGAGACCGTGTAGTAGTACGCCACGAGCATTATCAGGGGTATCGCGAGGAGGACGACCCCTATCGTGTAGAAAAGCCCTTTTTTCATCTTACATCCACACCACTAGCTTGAACGTCGCCGGGCCCCAGAGTGACTGCACCCCGCTGGCCTGCCCGAGCTCGAAGTCGACCATGTCGGTGTCGAACAGGAGGTCCACCCTCCGGTCCGAGTCCGGGTCGAGCTGGGACAGGAGCCGGTAGACCGCGTCCTTGGCGGCGTCGTCATCGCCATATGACAACGACGAGCTCGTGTAAAAGCAGGTGTCTGTCCCGTTGTACGACCCGGGGAGACTGGCGCTGAACGAGGAGCCGTCCTCGAACTCTATCGTCCAGTTGCATCCGTCGTTGTTCAGGAAGACGTCGCCGTAGCCGACCGTCGTTCGCATCCTGAGGGTGTACACGGCCTTGTCGTCCGCCGAACAGCCGGTATCCGAGGAGCCGTTCGCCGTGAGGACCGTTAGCGTGGTGTTCTCGCCGGAGGGTATGTAGTCGGCAGGCACGTTGACCGCGAACGGGTCGCCGAGGGACCCGTAGGCGGCCGACCACCCTGGCAGGCTGTAGACCGTCGTTGCGCCCAAGGAATTGGATGCGGTGAGGCGGCTCGTCCATAGCCGGCCGGAGTATGACAGCACCTTCGCGTCGGAGACGACGATGCCGGGCGGCGCAGGCAGGACCCCCTGGCAGGTGACGGCGTCGTCGAAGGCGCACGTGAACCGCTTCAGCGACACTTCGCCGTAGAACGTCCGGTTGAGGGGGGTGTAGGTGAACTCGATGTACGATTCGTTCAGCATCGACGCCACGTAGGCGGATGTCACGTTCGCGCTCTCAAGGGAGTAGTTGGAGCCCCCTATGCCGCTTATGTCCGTCCAGAAGCTTATGGGTACGGTGTTCTCGCTGAGCGACTTCGGGTCGCCGACAGGCTGGTAGATGAGGCCCTTCGAAGCCATCGCCGCCTCGTCGATGTATACCCGCTGCCAGCTGGCGTTCCCAACGGAGGTGTGGACCACCCGGTCCCCTATCTTCAGCTCCACCGAGTAGTTGCTCCGGTAGGTGAGGTTCATCACCATGGATGAGAGGAGCCCGGGGACGTAGAACGAGTCGCGGACGTTTATTATCCCGTTCACCTGTGGGAGGTAGTACCTCGAGGTCTGCACCCCACGGTCGGTGTCCATCTGGTGCGTCGAGTACACGACGTTGATGTATCCGCCCCCCACGTACTGCTTCGAGACGGACGGGTCAGTGAACATGAGCGTGAACTCGTTGTCGACGCCAGGGACGACGTCGCCGAAATACGAGCTGGCGACGCAGCCGCTTGCGCCCACCAGGCCTGGGCAGAACCCGGTCACAGAGTAGTCCTTGAGCGCCGCATCAGACCCGCCGGAAGTGGCTGTGAAGTCCGGGGCGACCTGGACCCCGTTGACGTACAGTACGAAGCCGGAGGGCGTGTTCAGCTCAAGGCAGACGTGCTTTATGTCCGCGTCCGACGGTATGTCCCGCACCTTCACAGTGATGTTTCCGTTCCCGACGAATCCGCCGAAGTACGTGTACGACGACGTCTCCTTCTCCTCGATGTTCGACAGGAACGCCCTCGCCACCTCGCCGCGCGACGGCAGCCCGGCGCCGTATCCGACGAGGAGGCGCGTCGAGTGCGTGAGCGCCGAGGAGGAGTCGTACGGCACACGTGTGTTGTTGACTATCATGTCGTCGTCTATCGTCAGCATGTAGCCGACGTTCGACGGCAGGAGCAGGTCCAGGTAGTAGGAGGACGTGTTGCTCGCATTCGCCCAGTGCGGGCTCGAGACGTTGCCGTCCGCGGCAGCCCATTCCTCCCCGACACGGTCCAGCACGCCCTTCTTGTCGAGGACCTCGAAAGCGTCCTCCGAGACGTAGTGCAGCCGGCGCGACGCTACCTCGGAATACGACGAACTCCCCTGCCTGAGGCCTATCATTGAGGTGAGGAGTATGAGGGCGAACGTCAACGCCACCAGAGAGTCGATGATTAGCGCGTAACCCCTCCTCATCTCATCCCTCCGTCCGGTTCCGCCAGACCGTCACGTACAGCCTTGTGATTTCATCGTTTAATAGCACGGTGCGCATGACGGTGACCTCGTCGGTCTGGTTCTGCGGCCTCCGTCCCGCGTAAGCCTCCGTGCCGTTCAACACCAGGGTCGACCCGTCCAGGCTGGAGACGTTGAAGTAGGCGTCGTAGCCGCCTATCCCGAGCATGTGGAGGTTGCAGTCGTAGTTCGTCGCGCCCGCCACAGGGCAGAGGCTGTCGTCGGAGTCGTTCATGTACAGCATGAACTCCAATACCTTCCGCTCGGAGAGCACCCGGCTGTCGTTGGCCAGGCCGAGCGACGAGACGTCCGACGCCGTCCAGTTCCCGGGGACGCCCGGAGTCCTCACCAGGGCCTCGGCAGCGTCGGTCCCGAGGTCCTCCATCGTCCTTGCGCTCTCGGCCTGGAAGATGTCCCTGGTGGAGGCCCCCCATAGGCCGAGGAGGAGGGCGAACGCCGTCATGAACATGAGGAACGAGAGTATGAATTCTCCGCTGAACATCTGGGCCCGCCTTGTGGTCCGCGCCGCGTGTTTCATGCCAGGGTCACGTTGACGTAGTTGTCCGACTCTATGCTTTCGTTGACGGCGTCCGTGTAGTCGGCCCAGACCGCCGCGTACAGGCTGACCGAGCCGTTGAACCTCACCGTGACCGATTCGTATGCCGCAAGCGGGGGCACGTTCTCGGAGGACTGGCTGCCGTTCGTCTTCATGAGCGCCAGGAAGCCGTCCGAGGGTACGTGGGCGTCGTTTCTGATGGTCACGCGCGTCTCGTTGCGGTACTGGTTCACGGAGACGTCGTTGCCGTCCAGCCGGAGGTTGGGGAGATGGCACGTGACCTCCAGGCCGTCTGCGCCGTAGAATATCCGGTTCTTCACGCCGATGCCCTTGCTCAGGCAGTGGACGGTCACGTTGGACGTTGCGAGCCTCGTCGTCCATGCGTTCTCGCCCCACATCACCTCGAGGACGTTGTTGGTTATGTTGACGTCGTACTCGTACCCCCCGGACAGCTCCTGCGGCAGCGAGAAGTGGCTGTAGTATCCCGGCCCCTGCTGGCTTATCATGTTGATGTTGTCCTTGACTGTCTCCGACACGCGCCTGGCGTCAAGGAGCGTCTTTATCGCGGCGCCTTCGGAGGTCTTCTCCATGACTATCACCACCACCACCATGAAGATGAGGAGTATGAAGCCTATGCTCGAGATGAGCTCCATGACTATCTGGCCTCGCGGGCGCCGACTGCGGGATTCCACTCTTCCTGGCATGCAGGCCGTGCCTGCGAATCTCACCATTAACTCATCAACGTCCGTATATATTATCCAACCGGAGCCTTTTTTTAACCGTAGACTACTTAGTTGAGAGATGCCATGGCCGTGACTGGTTACTGGACCGGCGCAGTATTGGCCGCCCTCATCATGGCGGCCGCCGTCTTCGCGGGGTGCATCGACCAGCAGAGCGCCGCGAGGGAATACGTCTGCCCGAGCGGCGCCGTCGTTGACGCGCCCGCCAAATGCGGCCTGCCTGGCGTGCCGGCGAATAAAACCCCCGTAGGGGCCGGCGAGAACGCCTCGAAGGCCGGCGGGGCCATGCCGCAGGACCTCGTCACCATCGACTACATCATATCCTACGAGAACGGCACCGTCTTCGACACGAGCGTCGTCGGAGTCGCGCAGAAGACGGGGGTATACGACCCCTCCAAATCCTATGCGCCGGTCTCGTTCATTGTCGGCGAAGGCGACGTCATGCCCGGAGTGCATGATGCCGTAATGGGGATGTCGGTGGGCGAGGAGAAGGGCGTGACACTGACGCCCGACGAAGGCTTCGGGGCGAGGAATGCGTCGCTCATCCAGGTCGTGCCGAGGACCCACAGGAGCCCGCTTGCGCAGAACATCTCCCGGAGCCTCTTCGCCGAGGACATCGGCGAGCCGGTTGCCGGAGGGGAGTACATGGTCCCGGGGAAGCCGGGCTACAGGCTCGACTGGCCCATCAGAGTCGACTATGTGGATGATGAGACCGTGTATTTCACATTCTTACCATCCGGAGTCGGGGCCATAGAGACCGTCTTCGGGGCGGCCGAAGTGCGGGCGGCGGGGGACGAGATGGTTGTGACGCTGAACGCAACGGCCGGCAGCTCCGTGCTAACGGCGGCCGGGCCGGCGCTCGTGAGCGGCGTGGACGACGAGAACATCACCGTCGACTTCAACTCCCCGCTCGCCGGCAAGACCGTCAGGTTCTGGATTAAGCTCCTGGACTTGAGGACGTCCGAGCCGTTCGGAGGAGGAGAAGGCGCTGGAACCTTAGAGGCCATGGACAGGGGGTATATGAGATATGTCTCCTCGGACTACAACGTCAGCCTCGTATATCCGTCGGCGTGGCAGGTGAGTGAGGGCTTCATGGGCTCCGCCGCCGCGTTCTTCACCGAATCCGACACGGAGGCTGACGAATTCACGGATTATCTCATGCTCACCGTCGAGGACACGTCGCCCTACATTCTGACCCTGGACGACTACCTGAACATATCCGTAGAGCAGGTGATGAGGGTCATCCCGGATGCGAACATCACCGGGTCCGGCAGGACGACGCTCGCAGGCGCGGAAGCCCAGGCGATCGTGTTCACAGGCACGCAGGGGGAATACAGGCTGAAATGGCTGGCAGTCTACACGATAAGGGGGGAGAGGGTATACAGCCTCACATACACCGCGGAGGAGGACAGCTTCGAAGACTACTACAGGGACATGAAGGATGCCATCGACTCCTTCGAAATCAGGGAGTGAGCCCCGGAAAAACCAGGCGCCGGCGGGCCGGCCCCGCCCTTAATATGTTCCCGCGCAACATAGATTAGGGAATGGATGGCATCACGAGGCCCGCCGCCACGACGCTGATAATCTTGGCCCTACTGTCGGCCGCCGCATGCGCCCAGGAGTGGCCGACCTTCAGGGGGGATTACATACGGTCCGGGGCCGCATACGTGAAATCGCACTACAACCTGACGGACATGCGGCTCCTGTGGACGTTCAACGCCACGGGGCCGGTCGAATCCTCCCCGGCGGCCTCGGACATAAGCGGAGACGGCCTCAGGGACATCGTGTTCGGCTCCGACGACAGGAGCGTATACGCCATAGACCATGAGGGCAGGCTCCTGTGGAGGCACGCCACCGGCGGCATGGTGAAGGCGTCCCCGTCGATAGGCGACGTGAACGGGGACGGGCGGGCCGACGTCGTGATAGGCTCCGACGACGGACGCCTCTACGCCCTGGACCGGGCGGGAGACACAATCTGGTCGTATAAGACCCCCCGTCCGGTGAGAAGCTCCCCTGTCATCGCCGACCTCGACGGAGTCCCAGGGATGGAAGTCGTCTTCGGCTCCATGGACGGGAACATATACTGCCTCGACGGCGCGACCGGCAGGCTGAAATGGGCCTATGAGACCGCCGAAGCCATAGAGTCCTCGCCCACCCTCTACGACATCGACGGGGACGGGAAGAAGGAGATAATCATCGGCTCCAACGACAACATAGTGTACGTCCTGAAGAACCCGCCGTACAAGGTGTGGATGCACCCGACTAACGGCGACGTGTCCGCGACGGCGAACATAGACAGGTCCGGGAGAATCATAGTCGGCTCAGGCGACGGGTCCGTCTACAGGCTCGGGATAAAGAGCCTGGGCGTGGACGAGACGAGGAGGATACGGACCGAGGCGGGATGGGAGGAGGAGACCATCAGCATCAGCGGCCTGTCAGAGGACTGGAGGTACAACGCGTCCGGGCCCGTCCGGTCCTCTGCGGCCTCCGGCTTCGTCATGAACAAGTCGGCCTACGGGAGCGTCTTCGGCTCCGACGACAGGAACATGTACTTCATAAGCGCTGATGGGCTGAGGAACGCCTCATACACCCTCAGCAAGGGCATAGATTCGTCGCCGGCGCTCGCAGACCTCAATGGAGACAACCACACCGAAGTAATCTTCGGCTCCGACGACGGCAGCCTCTACATCATAAACTACCCCGGCGCGAGGGCGTACAGCTACCGGACGGGCGGGGCCGTGAAGTCGTCGCCGGCCGTCGCAGACCTCACCGGCGACGGGAGCCTGGAGGTAATCGTCGGCTCATACGACGGGAGCGTGTACGTCTTCGGGGACATGAGGAGCCGGACCATAGCCAGGGGCGACGAGCTGTACAGGAGGGCGTTCACGCTCTACGGGATAGGCGACGTCGACGGCGCCAGGGAGACCGCCTCCAACGCCAGCAGCGTCTACGCGACTGTCGGATACGCCGCGGGCTCTGCCAAGTGCGGCCTCCTGTTCAAGAGGATAGACGCGGACCTTATGCTCGCCAAAGCCATACGACAGTACAACGATGGGGACTCCGACTCCGCGAAAGCCAGGATAAGCCTGATAGCCCGGATATACGAGGAGATAAACGACAGCAGGGGCGGCGACAAGGCCGAAGCCCTGAGGAGGAGGATTGAGGCGGACACCTACTACGCGGAGGCCAAGTACTACATAGACCAGGGAATGCGCGCCAACGCCACCGAGTACATAGAGGCCGCGAGAATCTACTACAGGAGCGTGAACGACACCGCCGGGCTCAAGAGGGTGGAGGGCCTGTCCTCGTACACGAAGAACTACGACAAGGCCGAGACGTACCTGCAGGACGGTAGGACTGCAATAGTGGGGGGGAGGTTCCAAGAGGCCAGGATGCTCATAGGCTTCGCGAGGATGTCCTACGAGCTCGCCAAGGACGACGAGGGCGTGAGACGGGCGGAAGACATGCTGGCGGAGGCGAAGGCCGAGGAGGCGTACGCCAACGCGAAAACCTACCTGAACGCGAGCGAATACGACAAGGCGGACGTGAGCCTCGAGCTCGCCATCAACCTCTACAGGAACATAAGCCCCGACGGCCAGGAGAAGGCGGCAGCCCTCAGGAGGACCGCTGTGATGATGCGCGCGGCCGGACAGCTGATGGAGGAGGCAAGGATCAGATACGAGGCAGCCTACTTCGACGACGCCGCCGAATACGCCAGGAACGCCTCGAGGCTGTACGAGGACGCGGGAGACAGGGAGGGGTACGTGAAGGCCATGGCCCTCCTCCAGGACGCCTTGAACGGCGGCAGACTATCCGGGACATACTCCACAGGAGACTGGCTGATGGCCGCCATAGTCCTCGTGGCGGCCGCCGCGATAGGATGGTCCTATTATATGAAGAGGAGAATAGACGGCTTCCAGAAGGAGCTGGCGGGGATGAGGCAGGCGAAACCAGTGACAGAGGCTCCGCAAAAGCCGAGGGCCCCCGCAGGGTACGCGCCCGCCGAACGGCAGAGGAGGAGGCCGCCCCAGACCGGGAGGCTCGGAGTCGCCCACAAGACCAGGCTCCTGGACGACGACAACCGGGAAGACAAGGCTAACGAGCCGCCGAAGTAGCCGCGCAGCCTTGAGGCGAGGCGCCCCCGTAGGGATGGTACCGGACGCTCCCGCACCTCAGGCACGTCCTCTCAAGACGCCTCTGCCGGGGATTAAGCCTGCACCGGACGGCATCCGACGAAAAGTATGCGCCGCACCGCCTGCAGAAGAGCTGCCTCACATCCCCCTTCAGCCGGACGTTGCACCTCAGGGCGAGCGCCACCGCCCGCCTCACCCTCAGGGAGGCGCCCTCATAGTCCGACGAAGCCGCGCACCCGCCCGCCTGCGCGAAAAGCAACCCGATGCGCTCGGCGGCCAGCGCCCTCTGCTCGTCCCTCTCCCTCGGCCGCGCCATACGTATTTAATTTAATGATGGGAGATAATAACTGCCATGCAGCAGGACGGCGGACTACATAGGGAGAGATGGAGGCGCATCGCCGAGGACGCGGACTCGGGCGCGCCCTTGCCCACCCTCCTCGCGGGCGAACCCGGCTTCCAGCGCCTCCTCTCGCACGGGCTGATGGCAGACGACACGTCGAGATACTCGCTCGAGCTCGCGCGCAAAAGCACGGGACTGGACGAGAAGACCACTGGCGCGCTCCTGAAGAGGTTCGGCTTCAGGCTCAGGAACATGCAGTTCACGACGGCTGGGATACCGCCGCAGCCGGAGGTCTCGCTGGTCGAGGAGATATGGACAGGCCTCACGGACGCGGAGAGGACCAGGATAGAGTATGTGACCCGCAGCAACGTCGCAAAAAAGGACGGCCTGGAGCCGAAGGACGTGCCGGACCAGACGCCGTACGCGAAAAGGCTAGTATACAGGTTCCTGCACCACAAAGCCAACACTAAGTGAGCTTGACGCAGCCCTTCTTCGTCAAAAGCACCGTGTCCTCGAACCGAACCCCGAACTTCCCGGGCAGGTAAATCCCAGGCTCCACCGTGAAGACCATCCCGGGCCGAAGCCTCACCCGGTTGTCCGGACTGAAGCTCGGATTCTCGTGAATCTCCAACCCGACGCCGTGGCCGGACAGGTGGTGGAGGCGGAATCCCTCATCCTCTATTGCCCGCTCGACGCTCCGGTGCACCGTGGACGCCATCATCCCGGGCCAAATCGTTCGGATGGTGTCGTCGCGCAGGCGCCTCACGAAACCGATCACATCACGCTCCTGCCCCTTAAGCCTCCCGACCCCGAAGGTCCGCGTCATGTCCGAGTAGTATCCGCCGTACGTCGCCCCCAAGTCCACCACAACCGGGCCCCGACCAATCCTCCTGGCAGACGGCTTAGCGTGTATGTCGGCGCTCCCGGGCCCGGACGACAGGAGCATCCCCTGGCCGAAAGGCGCCGTCTCAGACCCCCTCCGCCTCAGCTCCGCCTCGATTTCTGCAACGGCGTCAAGCTCCCTCACGCCCTCAGACACCACGTCGGCAGCCTTCCGCATCCCCGCATCAGCTATCCTGCACGACCTCCTGATGAGCCTGACCTCCTCGGGCGTCTTCACAGCCCTCGCCAGCTTCACCGCATCGGAGACTACGACCCTGGCATGCGAAGACTTCCGGACGGCATCCAAGAGGAGAGGCGACGACACGCCGAGCACCCGAACGCCCAAGCCCCTGAAGCAGTCCCGGACCGCCGTCTTATCGTACTCCCGAACCTCGACGGGATACCCCGGCGACCCGTAAGTCCCA